>JAICHZ010000220.1 GCA_025924655.1 Pseudonocardiaceae bacterium
CTTGCCGCGCGGCCCGGACTGCTTGGTGACCAATCGCCGGCCGAACATGCTGTTCGCGACGTCTTGGACGTCACGGTCGGAATGGCACACCTTCACCCCGCCGGCTTCACCGCGGCCGCCGGAGTGAATCTGCGCCTTGACTACCCAGGCGGACCCACCGATCTCGGTGCACCGGTAGGACGCCTGCTCGGGGTTGTACGCCAGTCCGCCATGGGGAATGGGTACGCCGAAGCGGGCCAGGATCTCCTTGGCTTGATACTCGTGAATGTCCACGCGCCCAACCCTCTCAGGCCCGGCTCGCGGCGGCGGTCCGGATCGCCTCGTCCATCGCGATCACGGTCTGGGCCATCCGCTCCGAGGCGGCGTCGATCATCTTGCCGTCCACCGCCGCGGCACCCTTGCCCTGTGCCGCGGCCTGACGCAGCGCTTCGATGATCCGCTGTGCTCGGTCGACTTCGGCTGCCGGTGGGCTGAACACCTCATTGGCCAGCGCGACTTGGCTGGGATGGATCGCCCACTTACCCTCAGCGCCCAGCGCTGCGGCCCGCCGTGCAGCAGCGCGGAAGCCGTCGGGATCGGAGAAGTCGCCGAACGGGCCGTCGATCGGACGCAATCCGTAGGCCCGGCAGGCCACGATCATCCGGGACAGCGCGAAATGCCACTGATCACCGGGATAGTCAGGGTTCAACCCACCAATGCTCACCGTGCGGGCGCGGTTGCTCGCGGCGTAGTCGGCCACCCCGAAATGCAGCGCCTCCAACCGGCCTGGACTGCTCGCGATGGCTTCGACGTTGGCCATTCCCAGCGCAGTCTCGATCAGCGCCTCGATGCCGACCTTGTTCGGGTAGCCCTTGGCCTGCTCGATCTGGTTGATGAGCGCTTCCACGCAGTACAGATCCGCTGGCACCCCGACCTTGGGCACAAGGATGGTGTGCACCCGGTCGCCCGCCTGTTCCATCACGTCGATGACGTCGCGATACATGTAGTGCGTATCCAGCCCGTTGATCCGCACCGACACCGTCTTGCCTTTGGCTGCCCAATCAATGTCGCGCAGTGCCTCGACGACATTGCGGCGGGCCTGCTCCTTGTCCGCGGGAGCGACCGCATCCTCTAAATCGAGGAAGACGAAATCGGCGGCACTGTCCGCCGCTTTGTCGATAAAACTGGTGTTCGATCCCGGCACTGCCAGTTCACTGCGTTGCAACCGGGGCTGACGCATCGGGTGCAGCGTGTGGCTCATCGGGTTGTTTCCACTCGGGTTGCTTCCGCTGGGGCGCCGGCCTCAGCTTCCAGCGCCGCGGTCGCGCCGCGGTAGTAGTCCTGGGCCGCCGCGACGCCGGCCCCCAGTTCGATTTTGGCCCCGGCGTCGGCTAACGACATCTCCGCGCTGGCCAGGGCGGCAAGGCAGGCCACCTCGTTGAGGTCGCCGATGTGACCGATCCGGAACACCTTGCCCGCCACCTTGGACAGACCGCCTCCGAACGATGTGCGGTACCGGTGGTACCCGATCCGGCAGACCTCCGCGGAGTCGACTCCCTCCGGGGTGCGGATCGCCGAGACGGTGTCGGAGTACCACTTCGGCTCCAGCGCACACAGCGACAGGCCCAGCGCGTCGATCCCGCGACGGACCCCCTCGGCGAGCCGGTGATGCCGCGCGAACACCTGCGGCAGGCCTTCGTCGAACAGCAGGTTCAGTGCGGCCCGCAGGCCGTGCAGCATCGGCACCGACGGGGTGTAGGGGAAGTAGCCGAGGTCGTTGCTCGTGAGCATGTCCTCGAAACTGAAGTAGCAGCGCTCCATTTTCGAGGACTTATGAACCTCCAGCGCCTTGGCGCTGACCCCGAGCAGAGCCATCCCGGCGGGCATCATCAAGCCCTTCTGTGAGCCGCTCACCGCCAGGTCGACGCCCCAGGCCTCCTGCTCGAACGGGATGGACGCCAGCGACGACACCGCGTCGACGTACAGCAGCGCGTCCGAGCCGGCCGCGTCCATCACTGCGCGGACATCGGCGATGTCGGAGGTCACCCCGGTGGCGGTCTCGTTATGGCACACGAAGACGCCCTTGATGGTCTTGTCCTCGCCGAGGTGGCGCGCGTAGTCCTCCAGCGGGACGCCCTCGCCCCATTCCCGCTCGATGCAGATGACGTCGAGGCCGAGGCGCTGCGCCATATTGGCCCAGAGGTAGGAGAACTGGCCGAAACTCGACATCAGCACCCGGTCGCCCCGGTTGAGGGTGTTGGTGATCGCCGCCTCCCACGCTCCAGTCCCGGAGGAGGGATACATGATCACCCGGCCGCTCTCGTTGGCGAAGACCGTCTTGAGGTCGGCGAACAGCGGCAGGGTTAACTCAGAGAAGTCTGGTGCCCGGTGGTCCTGCATCGGCACGTTCATCGCGCAGCGCACCGCGTCCGGAACATTGGTCGGACCGGGAATGAACAGGTGCATGGGTCCTGCAGGCACCCGCGTCACCGCCCTTCAGAGTGGGGTGCGAGCTGGGGATACAGCGGGTAACGCTTGGCCAGTACCCGGGTGCGTTCGCGCAGCGACGCTCGTTTGGCCTCGTCGAGCTCACCGGTGAGCGCTTCGGTGATGATCTTGCCGATCTCCCGGAAATCGCTTTCCTGCAGCCCCCGGGTGGCCAGCGGGGCGGTCCCGATCCGCAGACCGGACGCGACGGCTGGCGGTCGGGGGTCGAACGGTACCGCGTTGCGGTTGACGGTGACCCCGACCTCGGCGAGCCGGTCCTCGGCCTGCTTGCCGTCCAGCGGAGATTCCCGCAGGTCGGCGAGCACCAGGTGGACGTCGGTACCACCGGTGAGGACGTTGAGCCCGCCGCCGAGCATCTCCTCGGCGAGCACTTCGGCGCCGGCGCGAGTGCGCCGCTGGCGCTCCCGGAACTCCTCCGATGCGGCGATCTTCAAGGCCACCGCCTTGGCGGCGATCACATGCATCAGCGGGCCGCCCTGCCAGCCCGGGAACGTCCGCGAGTTGATCTTCTTCTTGAACTCTTCCTTGCAGAGGATCATGCCGCTGCGCGGTCCGCCGAGGGTCTTGTGGATCGTCGTGCTGACGACGTCGGCGTAGGGCACCGGGCTGGGGTGTTCTCCGGCGGCGACCAGGCCGGCGAAGTGCGCCATGTCGACGAACAGGTAGGCGCCCACCTCGTCGGCGATCTCCCGGAAGCGGGCGAAGTCGAGCTGGCGGGGGTAGGCCGACCAGCCGGCGAGGATCATCTTCGGCCGGTGCTCCTTGGCCAGCCGGGCGAGCTCGTCCATGTCCACCCGGGAGGTCTCCCGGTCCACCCCGTAAGGCACCACGTTGTAGTTCAGCCCGGAGAAGTTGATCCTCATGCCGTGCGTGAGGTGCCCGCCGTGGTCGAGCTTCATTCCTAGGAACGTGTCGCCATTGTCCATCAGAGCGCTGAAGACGATCGAGTTCGCCGACGCGCCGCTGTGCGGCTGCACGTTGGCGTGCTCGGCCCCGAATAGCTCCTTTGCCCGGTCGATGGCCAGCTGCTCGGCCACGTCGACGTGCTCGCAACCGCCGTAGTAGCGCCGGCCCGGGTAACCCTCCGCGTACTTGTTGGTGAGCACCGAGCCCTGGCAGTCCAGGACGGCCTGGGGCACGAAGTTCTCCGAGGCGATCATCTCCAGGGTGTTCTCCTGGCGGGCGAGCTCGTTGGCGAGCACCGCGGCGATCTCAGGATCGACCTCGGAAACCGGCTTGGTGAAGAAGTCAGCGGGCAGCGCACTCATCGGCGAATCCTCGGCTTGTCGGGCGTCGGTGGGGACGGTGATCGGTCAGCCCCTGTCCGGGCAGCATATCGACGCAACGCCCGAACAGACAGCTTCGTCTCATCACTGTCGGCCAGTTACCAGCGAGCGACAGGTCACTCATGTGGTGGCAGGGGCCGCCACTCGGGCTCATTCGGGGGGATTGGTTGCGCGTTGTGACACTGTTCGCATCCGGAGCAGGAGGGATGCGGATGGCGTGACGGAGCCGGACAGGTAGGTTGATAGCCGCGACGCCGAGGTTCCGATCCGGGAGGCGAATTCGGACTTGCTCAAACCGGAAGCCCGCACAATCTGTGCGACTTCCGCCGCAACGGCCTCTCGTTCGGCTAGGTCCCGGGCGGCTCGGGCATCGGAGAGTATCCGTCGCATGGCAACGTCGACGCCATATGGATGGACGCAGGTCAGTGCCGTTTCCACCCTGCGGGCCACCGGTCCCCACGGATCAGTTCGGATCGCTTCGCCAAGTCGGTGCCAGTCGGACAGACTGCCGCGTTCGAGAGCTGTGATCACTGCTTCGGTCGGCCAGCTCTCGACCGGGTCAGTGGGCGAGGCGTCGATGTTACGGAAAACAAGTGTCACGGCTTTATCTTCTCCATCTCCGCGGCAACATCTCGGCAGGTCGCGACGACTGCTGACCACTCGTGCCAGCGTGAGTCGAGATTCTTGTAGCGCGTCAGCTCCCGGGTGGTGGACGAGTCTTTGGGACGAGGGTCCGAGAGCTGCCGGAACACCTGCGTCGCCACCCCGTCTCCCGCTCCGCGTTGATCGGTGTAGTACCGGTCCATGTCGCGCAATACCGAGGCGGCCGATTCGATGCCCACGCGCTCAGCGAGCGCGGCGACATCAAGGTAATCGCGGGTTTGATTTCGCCGCACGATAAGAAACGCCTTGATCCGCAGAGTCTCGTCGTCGGTCGGCACCGTGAGTGTCTGTCCGGACGGCAGGTCGATCTGCGTCGTCTCCAGCGGAGTCCTACGGATCATCTGCCGTACGCCCGTCTCGATCTCGCCGAGCCGACCGAGAATGATCTTTCCGGGAGTGACCCGGTTGGTCACCCAGCCATCTTCGGACTCGAGCGCGTCGAGCACCGCATCGAACCGGTCTGCCAGATTCCGCACGACGTGGTCATGATCGTAGGAGTCGCGGTGGCCGGCATACAGGGCAGCGGCCGACCCGCCGACGAGGACAGCATCGGGTACAAGCTCCTGCAATCGACCGGCGGATTCAAGCACCTGTAATAGGGCTGGACTGGCATTGGCCAAAGGCGTGAGTTCGGAACCGTCCGCCGGCTCATCGACTTCGGAAGGCAGGGTCCCCTTGGCGGCGTCACCGGTGCGGCGGACTCGATCCATAGGAGCATATTATCAGATCCGATAAATCAACGGCTCCACTCTCAAGCAGAACACGCCCTGCAGGAGCGATTCAGGCAGCTCGTCCCACGACAGCCGGACCGCCGGGGCAGCGGTCGGAGCGTGCTGGAGCTAGGTAGTGGCCTCCATGAGCTGGCCGATGGTGGGATTGACCAACGCCGAACCGTCCGGTAGCAGCACGGTCGGCACGGTCTGGTTGCCTCCATTGACCCCTGCCACGAATGCGGCGGCCGCTGCGTCGTGCTCGATGTCAACTTCGCGGAAACCGATGCCGGCACGCGCCAGCTGTGCTTTAAGCCGCCTGCAGTAGCCACACCACACGGTTGTGTACATTGTCAGTTCGTTCACGCTCGGTGCAACAGCCCAGGCCTACGCGGTGTTCCTGCCTGCGTCGGGCGGCGGGCGGGACAGGACTGCTGTGTAGTTCGGGCGCCTGAGAGCGGCAGCAGCCCGCGGCCGGTTCGGCTGCGCCTGAGGTATCTGTGCACAGCTGCGGGGCTCTGTTCTATGCCGGCGCTGGACGCGTTTATGCGGAACCGAGCGCGGCACCGTCTGTCGATTCGTGAGGAGCGCCATGACCGTCGCCTTCGATCCTGACCGCTACAAGGACACCACCCGCGCCCAGTGGGAGAAGGCGGCCGCCGCCTGGTACGCCTGGGGTCCGACGCTGGAGGACTGGCTCGGTGCGGCCACTACGCTGATGCTGGATGCGGCCGGGGTCACCACCGGAAGCACCGTGCTCGACGTTGCCGCCGGTGCCGGCGGGCAGTCGCTGGCCGCGGCCCGCCGGGTCGGTCCCTCCGGTCAGGTGCTTGCCACCGACATCTCTCCGGCGATCCTGAGCCACGCCTCCGCCGCGGCCGCCGCGGCCGGGTTCACCACCGTGCGGACCCGGGAACTTGACGGCGAACACCTCGACGTCGCCTCGGATGCGTTCGACGCGGTGATCTGCCGTCTCGGTCTGATGTACTTCCCCGACCAGCCCGGCGCACTGGCCGCTCAGTACCGCGCGCTGCGTCCCGGTGGTCGGATCTCCGCGATCGTCTTCTCAACGGCGGACCGCAATGGCTTCTTCTCGATCCCGATCTCCATCATTCGTCGCCGGGCCCAGCTGCCACCAGCCGCCGCCCGCCAGCCCGGACCGTTCAGCCTCGGCGGTCCCGGTGTGCTCGAGGACGCCTTGCGGCAGGCCGGCTTCCGCGAGGTCGGCTCCCGGCCGGTGCCAGCCCCACTGCGCATGGCGAACACCCAGGAATGCGTCCGGTTCGAGC
>JAICHZ010000221.1 GCA_025924655.1 Pseudonocardiaceae bacterium
GAGAATGGTTTCGTCACCTCCTTTCTATCGACTAGAGAAGCCGTTGCCTGTTATTTCATGCGGCGTGTCGCCAGCTTTCGGGACAATCATCCCCGACTAACGCCCGACTGGGAACAATCGGGGTTTTGCATAAACCTCCTAGTGTCTCGCGATCTCGCCTTGCTTACTCAGCGTTGTCGTCAAGGAGCTTCTTGATATTGGCCTCGATGAGGCGCACCTTGGCTAGGATCTCGTCGGTGGTGGCCGTCCCTACGAACGGTTGCCGTGGTAACCCAGTTCGCGATGTAGTCGCGTACCTGCTTGATCAGGACTTCGACACCGCTGAAGGTGCCACGAAACTCCCGCCGAGGAAGTCGCGGTTGGACTCGTTCCAGGACGCGATTGATCGGATGTCGGTGGGGGATCTGCATGCTCCTCCACGCCCGACAATCTCGCGGACTCACAAGAGCCGCTGACGAAAGGAATTGCGGTGATGCGACGAACGGTCGGAGGGGGACGAACGGTGTGAGGAGATCTGTGGACCGAGAGATGTCTCACCGGGAACCATCACGGATGCATCTGCACGTTCGGCGCCAACGGCCGTACGCTTCGGTAACAGGCCGAGGCGGGGAGACGACGGCGATGGCTCAGACTGCGGACGGCGGCCAGCTGCAGACCCGCGACGGGGTGAACCGCTTCGCGTCAACGGACCCGCGAACCGGCGAGGTCGTCGGCTATCACCAGGTGGATGACGAGGCGGCGGTGCGGGCGGCCGTCGTCCGCGCCCGTGAGGCGGCTGCCTGGTGGGGCGGCCTCGGGTTCGCCGAACGCCGCCGCCGGCTGCTGTCCTGGCGCTCGGCGCTGACCCGGCGGATCGACGAGTTGGCCGGGCTGATCACTGCAGAGACCGGCAAGCCGCGCGACGATGCCCGGCTGGAATGCGTGCTCGTGGTCGCCCACCTGAATTGGGCCGCGCGCCACGCCGAGAAGGTGCTGCGCCGCACGAAAGTGGCGTCGGGTCTGTTGATGCTCCACGAAGCATCGACGGTGGAGTACCAACCCTACGGCGTGATCGGCGTGATAGGACCGTGGAACTATCCCGCCCACACCCCGATGGGATCGATCAGCTACGCGCTGGCCGCCGGCAACGCCGTGGTGTTCAAGCCCAGCGAGCTGACCCCCGGAGTGGGCCGCGCGCTGGCCGACAGCCTCGCTCGGGTGGTGCCCGAGCATCCGGTGCTGCAGGTAGTCACGGGTTTCGGCGAGACCGGTATGGCGTTGTGCCGGTCCGGAGTGGACAAGCTGGCGTTCACCGGATCCGCGGCCACCGCGAAGAAGGTGATGGCGACCTGCGCCGAAACGCTCACCCCGGTCGTACTGGAATGCGGCGGTAAGGACGCGCTGCTGGTCGACTCCGACGCCGACCTCGCCGCGGCCGCCGACGCCGCGGTCTGGGGTGCGATGGCCAATGCCGGGCAGACCTGCGTCGGGGTGGAGCGGGTGTACGTCGTCGACGACGTCGCCCAGGAGCTCACCGATCGGATCGTTGCCCAGACGCGGCGGCTGCGGACCGGTGGCGAGCCGAGTGCTGATCTCGGTCCGATCACCAGGCCGGACCAGGTCGAGGTGATTCGTGGTCACCTCGCCGACGCGCTGGCTCGTGGTGGCACGGCACTGGTCGGCGGTGCCGAATCGGTTCGCGCGCCCTATGTGGAGCCGGTCGTGCTGGCTGACGTACCGGATACCTCCACCGCCGTGACCGACGAGACCTTCGGCCCGACTGTCACCCTGCATCGGGTCGTGAATCTTGACGACGCGGTCGGGCTGGTCAACGCCGGACGCTACGGGCTGGGCGCCGCGGTCTTCTCCAGTCGCCGCGGTACGGAGATCGCCGGCCGGTTGCGGTGCGGAATGGTCGCGGTCAACAGCGTCATCTCCTATGCCGCAGTACCGGCGTTGCCCTTCGGTGGGGTCGGCGATTCGGGATTCGGACGGGTCCACGGTGCCGACGGTCTGCGCGAGTTCACCCGGGTCCAAGCGGTCACCCGGCGCCGATTCCGTCCTCCGGTGCAGGTGCTCACCTTCGCGCGGCCAGCTTGGGCGATCCGGTTCTTACTGCGGATCGTCCGGGTGCTCTACGGTCGTTGAGTACGGCGCCCTGGGCAACGTCGCGGGAGGCAAAAGATGGCAGGACAGGTCAAGACGGTCGGCGTAGTGGGCATGGGCACGATGGGTGCCGGAATCGCCGAGGTACTCTCCCGCACCGGGCTTGAGGTGGTGGCGGTCGAAGTCGACGCCGATGGCGTGACTCGGGGTCGTGGCCATCTCGAACACTCCACCGGACGAGCCCTGGAGCGCGGCAAGCTCGACGCGTCGAGCCGCCGCGAACTGCTGGACCGGATCCGCTTCACCACGAAGTTGGCGGATCTGGCCGAGGTAGACCTTGTCGTGGAGGCCGTACCCGAGCGCCTGGACCTCAAGAGCCAGATCTTCACCGAGTTGGACGGGATCGTGCGCAGCGATGTCGTGCTGGCCTCCAACACATCCAGCCTGTCGATCACCCAGCTCGCGGTGCAGACCAAGCGGCCGGACAGGGTGATCGGGTTGCATTTCTTCAACCCGGCACCGGTATTGAAGCTGGTCGAGGTGGTGCGCACGGTGGTCACCGATCCGGAGGTGATCAGCGACGTCACGGCGCTCGCGGAGATGCTGGGCAAGACCCCGGTGGTGGCCGGCGATCGGGCCGGGTTCATCGCCAACGGGTTGCTGTTCGGCTATCTCAACCACGCGGCACGGATGTTCGAGCAGCACTACGCGACGCGGGAGGATCTCGACGCCGCGATGCGCTACGGCTGCGGGTATCCGATGGGTCCGCTGGCGCTGCTTGACCTGATCGGACTGGACACCGCCTATGAGATCCTCGACGCGCTGTACCGGCAGTCCCGGGATCGGCTGCACGCCCCGGTACCGATACTCAAGCAGATGATCACCGCCGGGTTGCTCGGTCGCAAGTCGGGTCGCGGCTTCTACACCTACGCCGGGCAGGACTCCTCCACGGTGGTAGCCGACGCCGCCACACCTTCGGGCGAAGAATCCGGTGTCCAGACTCGCCCGATCAGCACCGTGGGCGTGGTGGGCACCGGGACGATGGCCACCGGCATCGTCGAGGTGCTGGCCAAAGGCGGGCACGACGTGATCGTCCGCGGCCGTAGCGACGGCCGCACCAAAGACGCGGTCGCGGCGATCACCCGCTCGCTGGACAAGGCCGTCAACCGCGGCAAGCTCGCCGAGTCTGATCGTGACGCCGCCCTGGGCCGGATCACCACCACCACTTCGTTGGACGACTTCGCCAGTGTCGACCTGGTGGTGGAGGCGGTAGCCGAGGAGCTGGACGTCAAGCGTGGGATTTTCGCCACCCTGGACGACGTGTGCAAGCCGGGCGCGATCCTGGCGACCACCACCTCGTCGCTACCGGTGGTCGAGTGCGCCGCCGCCACCTCCCGGCCGGGCGACGTGGTGGGGATGCACTTCTTCAACCCAGCGCCGGTGATGAAGCTCGTCGAGGTCGTATCAACCATCGCCACCACCGCTGATGTCGCCGCCACCGCCCGTAATCTGGCCCGTTCATTGGGCAAAGTGCCGGTATCCTGCGGCGACCGTGCCGGGTTCATCGTCAACGCATTGCTGTTCCCCTACCTCAATGACGCGGTGCGGATGTTGGAGGCGCACTACGCGTCAGCCGATGACATCGACACCGCGATGAAGGTCGGCGCGGCGCTGCCGATGGGTCCCTTCCAGCTGCTCGATGTCGTCGGTCTCGACGTCTCGCTTGCCATCCAGCGCAGCCTCTACCAGGAGTTCCGCGAGCCCGGATTCGCCCCAGCCCCGTTGCTGGAACACCTAGTCACAGCCGGCTTACTGGGCCGCAAAACCCGCAAAGGCTTCCGCGACTACTCATGAGCCTGAGAACAGTCAGCCGCAACAACCGCCGCCGCAGCAGCCGCCCGATGGGGCCGCAGCGCGTCGGGGTTGGCTGGTGGGGGAGGGTGCGGCGGTTGACAACGCGACGGTGGACAGCAGCCGGACGGTGTCGTCGTGCCCATCGGGACACCGGGCGGGGTCTCGCGAGGCGGTCATCGGCCGGCTGAGCTCGAAGGTCGTCAAGCACTTTCGGCACCGGAACTCGTAACGCGGCATGGGTTCTACCGTACCGGTACTACCGTGGGTTGTTATGCCTCGCCGTAACCTCCCACGCCGTGCCCGCGGCGCCGTCGCACCTCCGGCGGTGGCCGGGACCGGTTGGGCGCACCGGGAAAGCGGTCAAGACGGGGAGTGGGTGGTCCGGTCAGTCCCGGGTGAGCAGGCGGTCAAGAATTATCGCTGCCCCGGTTGTGACCACGAGATCCGGGCCGGCACTGTGCACGTGGTCGCCTGGCCAGCGCACGAGCATGGCTCTTCGGCCGACCGACGGCATTGGCACACCGGTTGCTGGACTGCTCGGATCCGCAGGGGGCCCACTCGCAAAAACTGGTGAGGTCAGCCCTGCGCGGCCTGCTCATCGGCGAGCACTTCATCTTCGATCGGATCGGGCTCCACGCGCTGAATCGCCTCGTCGAGCTTCGAGCTCACCGACTGTAGTTGGCCGGCGAGCTGCCGGCGTACAGCGCGCAGCGCTCTCACCCGCCGAGTAGCCTCCTGCACCCTGGCGACCGCTGTCTGGTCGGCCTCGGTCACCAGCCGCCGGGCCACATCGGTGGCCTCGTCGACGCGCCGCTTCGCCTCCGCCTTGCTGTTCGCCTCCTCCTGCGCCAGCTCGCGGTTGGCGTCCCGACGCCGGGTTGACATGGTGATGTCGAAGTCCTCTTCGACCTGTCGCCGACGGGCTGCGGACTCGGCGTCGAGCTGCTCGGCTCGCCGCTTCGCCAGCGACAGGATCTCGTCAGCCCGGCGATGGGCATCGGCGATGGTCCGTTGGTGCTCGGCCTCCATCACGGTCCGCCGTCGCTGCGCTTCCGCGATCATCTGCTCGTAGCGGGTGCGCAGCTCATCGGCTTGCCGCTCGGCCTCGGCTCTGGTCGCGGCGGCGGCGCTTTCGGCTTTAGCCTTGATCTCCTCGGCCTCGCTCTGGGCCGTCCGCAGCATCCGCACCACGCGCTCGCTCATACCCTCGACGGTGGTGGGCGGCGCGGCGAGCCGTTTGATCTGGGCGCAGAGACCATCGATTTCCCAGCGAGCCGCCTCGAGGGTGCGGGCCAGTTCCGCAGCCTGCGCGGCGCCGGCGTTGCGATCGGCCACCGTGATCTGCAGATCGGCCCGCAGCTGCTCAAGCTGGTAATCTACCTGCACGCAGTCGTATCCGCGGCGGACGATGTCGAACGTCGATCTCATCGGAAGCAGATCACGATCGTCGACTGATCCCATGCTGGCAGGTTACTCGGGTGCTGGTGAGCAGCGGTAATCCGTTCCGGCGGTCATACGCCCCGAAAGCGGTTGATACCTGCCAGGTGGATTTCGCGGAGCTCCGGGTTCCGTATGCCCAGCCCCTCTTCAGGAGCCAGGCACAGGACACCGACCTTGCCCTGGTGAATGTTGCAGTGCATGTCGTGCGCGGCCTGGCCGGTCTCCTTCAGCGGGTAGACCCGGGATAGCGTCGGGTGGACCTTGCCCCTGGCGATCAGCCGGTTGGCCTCCCACGCCTCACGGTAATTAGCGAAATGCGAGCCCACAATCCGCTTGAGGTTCATCCAGAGGTAGCGGTTGTCGAACACGTGCAGGAACCCCGACGTGGAGGCGCAGGTCACGATTGTGCCACCCCTTTTGGCGACGTAAACGCTGGCGCCGAAGGTTTCCCGTCCCGGGTGCTCGAACACGATGTCGGGGTCGTCCCCGCCGGTCAACTCGCGGATCTTGGAGCCGAACCGCTTCCACTCCTTCGGATCCTGGGTGTGCTCGTCCTTCCAGAACTTGTAGCCCTCGGCGTTGCGGTCGATGACCAGGTCGGCGCCCATCCGCCGGCAGATCTCGGCTTTCTCGGGGCTGGAGACCACGCAGACCGGGACGGCTCCGCCGCCCAGGGCCATCTGGGTGGCGTAAGAGCCCAAGCCCCCCGAGGCGCCCCAGATGAGCACCGTGTCGCCTTGTTTGAGGTCCGCGCCGTTGCGCGAGACCAACTGCCGGTACGCCGTGGAGTTGACCAGCCCCGGGCTGGCCGCCTCCTCCCAGGTGAGGTGAGCCGGCTTGGGCATCAGCTGGTTGGACTTGACCAGGGCGAGCTCAGCAAGGCCGCCGAAGTTCGTCTCGAAACCCCAGATCCGTTGCTCGGGGTCGAGCATCGTGTCGTTGTGCCCGTCAGGATGTTCCAGCTCGACGGACAGGCAGTGCGCCACCACCTCATCGCCCGCTCGCCAGGCGTTGACCC
>JAICHZ010000222.1 GCA_025924655.1 Pseudonocardiaceae bacterium
CCGCTTTGTGCAGTTTCGGCACGGCCTCCTCGATCGTGTCATCGGGCCATACGAGATCGATGACCTGCTCGCGGTGCAGGCGCCTGCGGGGCGCCATGGCCAGTACCTTCACCAGCGCCGCCGCGTGCCGGCGCGTCCAGCCGCTCGCGGCGACCGGGACGGCGTCGACCGTCACCTCGAATCGACCGAGCAGCGTGACGTGAATGGTCGGCATGTCACGGGCACCTCCCGTCGCCTCGTCGGTCGATCGTGAGCAGCTCCATCACGATGCCCGAAGTAAGCCTAGGATCCGCCGCTGCGCTCGCCCAGATTTTCTGTGGGCACTGAGCTAGGCGCCATACCTCGCTAGCTCTGCCAGGACTGAGCGCGACGGTATGGCCTGGCCAAGCCGATCCGCACGATCCGGGCGAGAGAGGGGACTCCAGCCTTGCTAAGGACGAAGAGCATGTAGTGCCCCGGAGGGCAGATGTCCGGTCGCTCGGGCGCAGTAATGGTCACGCTGCCGTCGTCGCAGCGGAACTTGAGCATGGTGATGCGCTGGTTCTGGTCGGAGGCGTGCGTCACCGAGGGGAGCCGAATCCAGGTGACCTTTCCGACGTCGGGTCCCGAGGTCTGGAGCGAAAATGTGTCGCCATAAGCGACGTCCCGGGGAGCCGAGGCGATCACCGGGCGGGGGCCGCGGAACAGATAGGGTGGGTGGAAGATCTGTGCGTTGCGGTGGCTGTCCCTAAGATTGTTTGCCTCGCCGCCAATGGCGAACTCGCCGCCGCCTGCGCTGAGTACCGTCGCGTCCGGCAGCAGCACGGCGGTCCCATGATAACAGCGATCGATATCTTCGGCCGCCAGCTTTTCCCATTCTTGCGTCACCGGATCCCACTGTTCGGCGACGTGTACAGGTTTTCCGGGCGACAGGTCGTTGAAGCCAGGGCCGCTGGTTCCTCCTGTCACGAGAACGTTTCCGTCCGCGAGAATCGTCGCGTGATGCTGGCGGCGCGAGAAGTGCATACTTGGGATCTCGCGCCAGGTCGGGGGATTGGCGCAGAGATCGAGGATCTCCGCTGCGGCGGTAGGGACGTCGGTGGTCCCGTCATTGCTGCCGCCGATGTGGACAACCTTCCCGGAATCGTACTCTACCGAAGGACCATACTGCCGCTCCCTATTCCGGCGAAGCTGTTGTGGGCCGCGTTGCGGAGTCCACGCACTCGGGTCGTTGGTGTTGCGCGTGTACGTCCTGGCATTCGACCCGGATGCGAACATCTGCCCGCTCGGAGCGATGTGGATCCGCGAATACGGCGGGAGGCCGGTGAAGCGGTTGGCCAGTGTCCACTGGTGGCCATCCCAGATTTGCGGGATATCGTTGAAAATGACCGTTCCGTTGTCTTTGTAGCTGCCCGATGACACTAGCACGGTTCCGTCCGGAAGCGCTGTGGCGGTCGGATACCACAGGCGCTCGTGCATTACCGGAAGGGCTGCCCAGGTGTTCGTTCGGTAGTCATAGACGCACGCCTGGTCGAGCCCGTCGCCGTCTGTGAAGTGGCCGCCCACGACCAACAGTCGACCGTCGGGGAGAAAGGCATGGCCCGAGCAGAACAGGTTGACCTTCGTGCCGTCCGCACGCTTGGGTTGCGGTGTCGGGGTCAGTTCCCCAGTTCTGGGGTCCCAGAGGTATGGGGTGCACTCGTGTTCGTGCATTGAGCCGGTAGGTTGGTCGCGCCGTCCCCAGAACAGGACCTTTCCGTTCGGCAGCACACTCGTATGGATCGCTACGTTCGGCAACTCGAAGACCGGATCCCACCGTCCCCGATGCGCCCACGCCGGATCCTCTGCCCGGTCTTCTCTGGTCGCAAGCGAGATGGCGTTATTCGTCGAAGCCCGGGCCATACCGCCGTAGAGCAACGCCAGGCCCGGAGTCATCAGCAGCATCAGGGCGGAGCGTCGACTTGTTGTGAATGCCATGTCCTGCTTTCCAGGGCCAGTCCGATGCGGCGTGTGCTGCCCGCACCGCTACAACGTCGACCTGCCTGCCCTGGTTACGCCCATCGTCGGTTTTCGGTGTATCCACACGTGGGGGTATTGCACCGACCGGGTGGCCGCAGATCACGCTCCACCAGGTTCTCTGCGCGAATAGAATAGACTGTCAGCTTTCGCCGAGTGATGTCGGTATAGAAACAGTCATCAACATTGCCTGATACGGATTCGCGGTGGACATTGTGAAGTAGATCTGCGCTCCATCGCCCGACCAGCGAGTATATTGAGGAATCTGGTAGGGGCCGTACATCCCTCCCAGGTCGGCGCTGCGGTCAGAGCCGAAACCTTCCTGTGTGTGATCAGCGCCCGGCAGATGCATGAATTTTCCAAGGCCATCGTTCACCGAGAAGACCACGTCACCGGAGGACCAGGGTCCGTAAGGACGTGCTGCGCAGCGTATCAGTATCCCGCCAACCGATGATCTATCCGCAGGCCAGTCTGCGTTATAGAGACACATCCAGACCCCTAGCAGCGGACTCCAGCGGACCGACAGTTCGCCGATACAGCCCTCACCGAAGAGTGGGACCGCATTGTCCTCGTCAGGACTCCAGTGCGGTTGGGTGAAGCCGCCAGCATAAAACAGGAAACCGCCGGGCTCTTCCAGTCGCGCCACCGGCTTAACCGCAAGGTAGACATCGCTGGAACGGTAGCGACCGCTGCCAAAGACGATAAGCTGTGGCCCGTCTCCAGGGAGTCCATGTTCGTGCGCGTCAACTATCATTGTCGACACATTGATGAACTTGTAGCGTGACACTTCGTAAAGGAGCGTGAAGTCAAGACCATTGTTGTCTGACCGAGCTAGTATGGATCTTCCCATCAGGGTGTAGATGCCCACTCGACGGTGATCAGTGCTGAAGAAGACGTACATGGTGCTGTCGCAGCTGACCCCGTCGAGCGGCACCTCGAAGGCGCCCTGGGCAATGCCGGGGACCAGCGGCGGCTGGGGGAGGAACGTTAGCTTAAGGCCGTCGTCGGCGTTCGCATCCGTACTGAAAGCAATAGCATCAAGATCATCATTGGGAATGCTGTGACCGACCCGCCAGGTGTCGCCGAATAAGAAGTATAGGCGATCCCGATGGACAAACGAGACACCAAGGTCTGTGCCGATGATACCGAACCTGCTCTCGGTCCGATTGAAGGCGAATTTCGGTGTTCCCGTTCCGTTCCATCCCTCACGGTCGTACTCACCGGTTAGCTGAACGATCTTCCGGGCCCGATGGGCAAGTTGCGGATGTGGCTCCAACATGCTGAAGCGATCAGTCCGGATCCACACCTCCTCGGCGCGGGAGTTCTGATGCCAGTAATGAACGACCGAGCCACGATGCTCATCGACGAGGACCTCGAAGTCGCCGTGACGGGCGGGACCGAAACGGGACTGAATGACGCCACCAAGACCCGCACAGGACTGGGTAATAAACTGAGCCTTGGTCCAACGCCCGGGGACATCACTATTGTTCTGGAAGAAATGGCGAAGCTCTATGGAACCGTCGTAAAGACGGAGTGGCACCACGACTTCGAACCTGCCGCGCTGCCCTGTGGTCGGCGTGGATTGGATGATGCACCCGGGTCCGGCCACATTGTCCTGTTCACCCGTAACTCGTTGCCCGCGAATCCAGGGGATGCGTAGGCTCATCGTCAACCTTTGGCGCAACTCTGAGGGTAGATGCTCGTAGCTGTTGTCGCGGTAGAAGTGGCATAGTTCGACGCCGTCAGGTTGCAATAAGGGTACGACGACTTCGAAGTTGCCGCGTTGTCCTGTGGTCGGCGTGGATTGGATGATGCACCCGGGTCCGGCGACATCGTCGTGGTCGCCGGTGATTCGTTGCCCGCGGATCCATGGTAGGTGGGCGTCGTTGTTGTCGCGGTAGAAGTGGCGCAGTTCGACGGTCCCGGTGGCGAGCCGTAGGGGTACGACGACTTCGAAGTTGCCGTGCTGTCCTGTGCTGGGAGTGGATTGGATGATGCACCCGGGTCCGGCCACATCGTCGTGGTCGCCGGTGACTCGTTGCCCGCGGATCCACGGTAGGTGGACGTCGTTGTTGTTTCGGAACCAATGCCACAGTTGTTCCCGTTCTACGATGATTGCTTCAAAATTACCGTAGTGGCTCCGTCCATAATCGGATTGGATGAGACTGACGTAAACTCTGGACATCTCACAGTCCCTTCCAGTCTCCTAAGCTGACAGGGCTCCGGCACAGCCTTGGGTCGTGGCGTGTCTGCGGGAAGACACTGGCGGTGATCCGGTGCAGCGGCGCGACACCACGGGCGCCAGTGATCAAGGCGGTACCCCCTCACACAGCGATGCCGTGTCCGCCTGCCTATCTTCGCCGCCCGGAATGTGGCGCGGACTCTGGGGTTCCCGAACTGCACAGCAGTGCTGTGGTTCGCGACCCGGACAGCACTGCCGTGTAGTTCGGGAGCCTGAGGCGACGAGACCTGCACCGAGGGCGACGCCTACTACGCCGCGCCCGGCCACCTACCGTTGATGTTCGCTGGCATGATCGCTGGACATGATCGCTGGAACTGAGAGGTGGCGGTGCATTTCTGCACAGTTGCGACTCAGTTTCGGCGATCATGACGTGCGGGTGGCCAGCGGCGGAGGACCCGTAGAGCCGCACCGGGGATGACGACTGGGTCAGATGATCGCTGCCCCTGATGCTGGATGGACCGAGGTGGGCTCCGTGGCCGGCAGCGACGGACCGGTTCGGCCGGCGAACGGCACGCGTGGCGGTGCGCAAGGCGGTGGTCGCTGTCATCGACCGCATCGAGCAGCTGGATCCCGCGCTCGGCCGGTTGCTCCGTGACACCGTCCGGACCGGCACCGTCTGCCGCTACGACCCGGATCCGGCCCGGCCGGTCCGCTGGCTACTCGACCAGCCGTACTCCTGATCGATCTGGCTGCCGCGGACCGCTGGTCATCGGGGGCCTACGTGCGAACTGGATTTCGCTATTATGAGCCTGGCGATAGTCGACTCCCGGTCACTTGCGCATGAGCGCTCGGTTGTCTCCGCAGTTTCGGCGAAGGTCATCGGTTAAACTCGGCTCATGGACCCCACGACCACGTCTGGTAACGGGCCCGATCACCTGCCTGCCGCGGGCGCGCTGACGGCCGTGGCGGCGCTGAGTGATGAGCTGCGACGGCAGATGTATGGATTCATCCGCCGGGCTCGCCGGCCGGTCAGCCGAGAGGAGGCCGCCGAGAATGTGGGCATCTCCCGCAAGCTGGCTGCCTTCCATCTGGACAAACTGGTCGAGGTTGGACTGCTGCGGGCTCACTACGAGCCGGCGGACGGGATCCGCAAGGTGGGCCGCGCACCGAAGCTCTACGAGCCCACCGACGCCGGGGTGCAGATCAGTATCCCGAGTAGGGAGCACGAGCTGCTGGCCGACATCCTCGTCGATGCTCTGCTCACCGAAGACGGCGGCAAGACTGGCCACGACGCGGCCCTGCACGTCGCCCGACTTCGAGGCGTAGAACTCGGTGCCGCCGAATGCGAACGGACCCGGCCGGGGCGCCTTGGTGCCGAACGCGCGCTGACGCTTGCCACCGCGGCCCTCAGCCGGTACGGCTTTGAACCTGAACGAGCCACCCCAACCCTGCTGAGGTTGCGCAACTGCCCGTTTCATCCCCTGGCCGGTAAGGCGCCGAAGCTGATCTGCGGCATCAACCACGCGTTCCTCACCGGCTTCCTCGAAGCGCTACAGGCGTCTACCGTCACGGCCGTACTTGCCCCCCGCGTCGGCGAGTGCTGCATCGAACTCACCGCCGACTAATCCCTGGCCGGCCAGCCGCCGTTCCACCCGCGTGCTGCTGCGGGAATCTCAGCAGCGACTCGATGCCAGCTGCCGCGCAGGCTCGCCGGTAGAGCCGTGGCCGGCAGTACTGCACGGCTCTCAGGCTAGTGCTAGCACACATGGACTAAAACCTGGGCTTGCAGGCTCCGTTCTTATAGCGCTAAAGTTCATTAGTTTAACCGCCCGGGTGGAGGCCGCGATGGTGGACGCTCAGCACGCGACAACCCCTGCCCCCCGGCGCTCACTCCGATCGCCACCTCATCGCTTCACGAGGAGATCAAGATGACTACCGCTGGCCTTAAGCAGAAGAGCCCGTCGCTCCTGCAACGCGTTATCGATCGCTTCCGCAGGGAGCACGACCTATCGAAGCCGACAAGCCCGAAGGCGCTGTCGCTGACGCTGGCACTGCGGCGCCTGTGGGCCGACCACGTCGTGTGGACCCGGGAGTATGTGGTCGCCGCGATCTCCGACGCGCCGGATGCCGGAGCCGTCGCAGGCAGGCTGCTGAAAAACCAGGAAGACATCGGCAACGCGGTGGTTCCCTTC
>JAICHZ010000223.1 GCA_025924655.1 Pseudonocardiaceae bacterium
ACCCTTCAGCGCCGGATCCGATGAGATCGACAGGTGCGTCTTGGCGATACACACCGGTAGCTTTCCGAACCCGTTGCGTTCGTAGCTTTCCAGCTGCCGGGACGCCTTGAAGTCGTACTCGACGCCCTGCGCGCCGTACACCCGCAACGCCACGGTGAGGATCTTCTCCCGCAGCGTCGCGTCGTTGGAATACAGAAATGTGAACTCCGACGGTTCGTCAGCGGCCTCAGCGACCGCGGCGGCGAGCTCGGCGGCTCCCTTGCCTCCCTCGGCGAAATGGGTGCACAACGCCGACCGGGCGCCCATGCCGTCGGCGATCTCGCGGATAACGGCGTGTTCGGAAGGGTGATCCGTGGGGAAGGCGTTGATCGCCACCACCGGTGAGACACCGTGGATCCGGACGTTCTCGATCTGCTTGCGCAGGTTGGCCGCGCCGGCGTGCACGTCGTCGGGGTTCTCCGCCAGCATGCCTTCGGGCAGCGGGCGACCAGCGACGACCTTGTACCGGCCGGAATGTGCCTTGAGTGCGCGGACCGTGGCCACCAGCACCGCCGCGTCCGGCCGCAACCCCGACGCCCGGCACTTGATGTTGAAGAAGCGCTCGGCGCCCATGTCGGCCCCGAAGCCGGCCTCGGTGACCAAGTAGTCACCGCAGTGGATCCCGATCAGGTCGGCGATCACCGAGGAGTTGCCGTGCGCGATGTTGCCGAACGGTCCAGCGTGTACCAACACCGGCGTGCCCTCCAGCGTCTGCAGCAGGTTGGGCTTGATCGCCTCCCTCATGATCACCGTCATCGCCCCGGCCGCATGCAGGTTCTCCGCCGTCACCGGCTCCCCTTCGCGGGTCTGGCCGATCACGATCCGGCCCAGCCGGGACCGCATGTCCTGCAACGACGTGGACAGCGCGAGGACCGCCATCACCTCGCTGGCTGCGGTGATGTCGAACCCGCTCTGCCGGGGGGTGCCATCGGCTCGATGTCCGAGCCCGATCACGATGTTGCGCAACGCCCGGTCGTTGACGTCGAGCACCCGGTTCCAGGTGATGCTGTGCGGGTCGAGGGCGATGCCGTCGCGCTGCTGCAGCTGGTTATCGACCATCGCGGCCAGCAGGTTGTGCGCGGCAGTCACCGCATGCATGTCACCGGTGAGGTGCAGGTTGAGCGTCTCCATCGGCACGACCTGGCTGTAGCCACCACCCGCCGCCCCACCCTTGATCCCGAACGTCGGACCCATCGAGGGCTGCCGGATTGCGACCGTGGCCCGCTTGCCGATATGCGCGAAACCCTGGCCCAGGCCGACGGTGGTCGTCGTCTTGCCCTCGCCGAGCGGGGTCGGTGTGATGGCGGTGACGACCACGTACTTGGCCCGGGGAGCCTGCGCCAGCTCGTCGATGGCCGCTGTCTTGACCTTCATCACGTGCTCGCCGTAGGGCTCAAGCAGGTGCGATCCCAACCCCATCGCGGCACCGACCTCCGCCAGCGGCGTCAAAGTAGCGCCGCGGGCAATCTCCAGATCGGTGGGAAAAGCCACTGGGGGCTCCCTTCATGTGCGCTACGTGGGCACTACGACACCAAGATCACGGTTTGGGTGCGTAGGGCAACACGGATTGTCGCCCTACGCACCCAAACCGTGACCAAGCAGGAAAGATCCGCGAACAAGCCTTAGTAGCGGTAGTGGGCGGGCTTGTAGGGGCCTTCGACGTCGACGTCGATGTACTCGGCCTGCTCTTTGGTCAGCTTGGTGAGCTCACCGCCGAGGGCCTCGACGTGGATGCGGGCGACCTTCTCATCGAGCACCTTGGGCAGGGTGTAGACCTCCCGGTCGTATTCCTTGTGCTTGGTGAACAGCTCGATCTGCGCGATCACCTGGTTGGAGAACGAGTTCGACATCACAAAGCTGGGGTGCCCGGTCGCGTTGCCCAGGTTCAGCAGCCGGCCCTCGGACAACAGGATGATCGAATGCCCATCCGGGAAGGTCCACTCATCGACCTGTGGCTTGATCACCAATCGGCGGGCCCCGGAGCGGCGCTCCAACCCGGCCATGTCGATCTCATTGTCGAAGTGGCCGATATTTCCCAGGATCGCCTGGTGCTTCATCCGCGCCATGTGATCGACGGTGACGATGTCCTTGTTCCCGGTGGCGGTGATGATGATGTCCGCGCGCCCGACCACGTTGTCCAGGGTGTCGACGGTGAAACCGTCCATCATCGCCTGCAGCGCGCAGATCGGATCGACCTCGGACACCACCACCCGAGCGCCTTGGCCCCGCAGTGACTCCGAACATCCCTTGCCGACATCCCCATATCCACACACCACGCATAGCTTCCCGGCGATCAGCACATCCACCGCCCGGTTGATCCCGTCCACCAGCGAATGCCGGCACCCGTACTTGTTGTCGAACTTCGACTTCGTCACCGAGTCGTTGACGTTGATCGCCGGAAACAGCAGTTCCCCCGCCGCGGCCAACTGATACAACCGGTGCACGCCGGTGGTGGTTTCCTCGGTCACCCCGCGGATGCCCTCGCCGATCGCGGTCCACTTCCCCGGGGTAGCGGCCAACGAGGCCCGCAACACATTCAAGAACACCTTCCACTCATCCGAGTCGTTCTCATCCGGGGCGGGCACCACGCCGGCTTTCTCGAATGTCGTTGCTTTGTGCACCATCATGGTGGCGTCGCCACCGTCATCGAGGATCATGTTCGGCCCGTCGCCGTCAGGCCAGGTCAGCATGCGTTCGGTGCACCACCAGTACTCCTCCAGCGTCTCGCCCTTCCAGGCGAAACACGGCACTCCCTGAGGTTGCTCTGCAGTGCCATGCGGACCAACCACTACTGCTGCCGCGGAATGGTCCTGGGTGGAGAAGATGTTGCACGACGCCCACCGAACCTCAGCACCGAGACTGACTAGGGTCTCGATCAGCACCGCCGTCTGCACGGTCATATGCAACGACCCCGAGATCCGCGCGCCGCGCAGCGGGAAAACGTCCGCATACTCCCGCCGCAACGCCATCAGACCCGGCATCTCGTGCTGCGCCAACCGGATCTCATTACGGCCGAACTCAGCCAGACCCAGATCGGCCACAGCGAAGTCGATACCAGCGCGGCTCTGTAACTTCTTCTCAGCGGCAGGCGCCACAGTCATCGAAATGCACTCCCTGTCAGTGAATTGTCATGTCACGCGTTGACGTGCGCGGCCACCTCGGCCGCATTGTCGGGTCCGTACGCTTCGCTGAACCGCTCCAGGAAGGTCGCGGGTTCGAACTTGTGTTCCTGGGTACCGACTGATTCGATCACCAGGGTGGCCAGCATGCAGCCAAGCTGGGCCGCTCGCTCGTCACCGACGCCCCAGTAGACGCCCGCCAGGAAGCCCGCCCGAAATGCGTCACCCACACCGGTGGGATCGGCCTTAGCCAGTTCTTGCGGCGGTGTCACCGAGATGACCGGTTCCCCCGGCCGTTGCACGGTCACGCCCTTGGCGCCCCGGGTCATCACCGAAACGCCCACTCGCGCCAGGATGTCTTCGTCACCCCAGCCGGTCTTGCGTTCGAGCAGGCCACGCTCGTAGGTGTTGGTGAACAGGTACGTCGCACCGTCGACCAGCTGTGTGATCGCATCGCCGTCGAGCGAGGAAAGCTGCTGGGACGGATCCGCGGCGAACGGATAGCCGTACTCCCGGCATTCCTGGCTGTGCCGCAGCATGGCCGCCGGGTCGCTCGGGCCCACCACCACGAGATCGGTCCCGCCCAAGCGGTCCACGATCGGTTTGAGCTCGATATCACGAGATTCGGTCATCGCGCCGGCGTAGAACGACGCGATCTGGTTCTGGTCGGAGTCGGTGGTGCACTGGAACCGGGCGGTGTGCTTGGTCTGCGAGACGTGCACCGCGCTGACGTCCACCCCGTGGTCGGACAACCACTGGCCGTACTCGGTGAAGTCGGCACCGACCGCTCCCACCAGCACCGGCGTCAGCCCCAGGCAGCCCAGGTTGAAGGCGATGTTGGCGCCCGCCCCACCCCGACGGATCGCCAGATCTTCCACCAGGAAGGACAGCGAGATGTTGGCCAGCTGATCGGGCATGATCTGCTCGGCGAAGCGACCCGGAAAGACCATCAGATAGTCAGTGGCGATCGACCCCGTGACGATGATGCTCACTTCAGCCTCCTTCGGGCCTCGATCAGACCGCTGCCGGTAGCGCGCTGGCCGGCAACCCGGCGGACTCGCGCAGTTCCGCCGCCTTGTCGGTCCGCTCCCAGGTGAAGTCGGGGTCGTTGCGTCCGAAGTGGCCGTAAGCGGCGGTCTTAGCATAGATCGGCCGGTGCAGACCCAGGTAACCGCGAAACGCCGCCGGGCGCAGATCGAAGTGCTCGCCCACCAGCTTCTCGATGGTCGTGCGGGGCACCTGCTCGGTGCCGAAGGTCTCCACGAACACCGACAGCGGCCGGGCCACCCCGATCGCGTAAGCCACCTGAACCTCGACCCGGTCCGCCAGGCCGGCGGCCACGACGTTCTTGGCGACGTAGCGGGCCGCGTACGCCGCGGAACGGTCCACCTTCGACGGGTCCTTGCCGGAGAAGGCGCCGCCACCGTGCCGGGAGAACCCACCGTAGGTGTCCACAATGATCTTGCGGCCGGTCAGCCCGGCATCACCCACCGGCCCGCCGATCACGAACCGCCCGGTCGGGTTGACGAACAGGTTGCGCGCCAGCTCGGCCTCGTTGTAAAAGTCGGCAGGCAGCACCGCGAGCACCACGTGTTTCCACACGTCCGCCCGGATCTCCTCGGAGCTGACCTCTTCGGCGTGCTGGGTGGAGATCAGTACCTTCTCCACCCCGATCGGGACGTGATCCCGGTAGCGGACGGTGACCTGCGTCTTGCCGTCGGGCCGCAGGTAAGGCAGCGTGCCGTCCTTGCGCACCGTCGCCAACCGCTTGGACAACCGGTGCGCCAGCGCGATCGGCATCGGCATCAGCTCGGGGGTCTCGTTCGTGGCGTAGCCGAACATCATCCCCTGATCACCCGCACCCGCGCTGTCCAGCTCGTCCTCGGACAGCTTGCCGCGCCGCTCAGCCGCCATGTCGACACCTTGGGCGATGTCCGGCGACTGCTTATCCAACGCGGTCATCACCGCGCAGCTGTGCCCGTCGAAACCGAAGGATCCGTTGTCATAGCCGATCCCGCAGATCGTGTCACGCACGATCTGGGTGTAGTCCAACGTGCCTGGAGTGGTGATCTCGCCGGCCAGCACGACCATCCCAGTGGTGATCAGCGTCTCGCAGGCCACCCGCGAGTTCGGGTCCATGGTCAGCGCTGCGTCGAGCACCGCGTCGGAGATCTGGTCGGCCATCTTGTCCGGGTGTCCCTCAGTCACCGACTCGGAGGTGAACAGGTACTCGATGCTCTCCATTTGGGTCATTGGATCACGCTCCTTGCTCGACGGTCGGTTCCTGTGGCGGGGCGGCGGGCAGGGTACGGCGGACGGCGATGGATCCTTGCACCATCGCCGTCAGCTTGGCTCTGGCGACATCAGCGGGAAGATGCCGTAACCCGCAGTCCGGATTGATAATCAACTTATCGGCTGAGAACGTTTCCAGCGCCTTGCGGATGCGCTGGGCGATCACTTCCGCGGATTCGATCTGCTCGGTCTTGACGTCCACCACACCGAGCCCGAGCGCACGGTCCCACCCGAGCCGTTGGATCATGTGCAGGTCCTCGTAGCCTTTACGACCGAATTCGAGGATGAGCTGATCCACGTTGGCGTCGAGCACCGCGGGGAACAGAAAGTCGTAATGACCTTCCCAGGACGGCCGGGCGTAGCGGTTGCCATAGCAGACGTGCAGCCCCCATCGGACGTCGACGCCTCGGGTCACGATGTTGATCGCCTCGACGGCCACTGCCACGTCCTCGGGATGCCCGGCCAGGAACGGTTCGTCGATCTGGAGCAGCTTCGCACCGGCCTCGGCCAACGCCCGTGCCTCAGCGTTGAGCACCTGAGCCAGCGCCCGGACCAGGTCGGCAGACTTGGCGTAGGCCTTGTTCCGGATCCGGTGCGACAGCGAGAACGGTCCGGTGAACGAGAACTTGACCGGGCGGTCGGTGTACTGGCGGGTGAAGCGGTAGTCGTCAGCAAGCCCCAGTGGCGGTGGATCGGTCGGCAGCGGATCGACCACGAGGGCGTCGTAGTAGTCGTAGTAGAACGACTTGACAGTGACTGGGATCTGCACACCCGGAATCCGGGCCAGGAAATAGTCGATGTCGTTGTCCCGCCGCAACTCCCCGTCGGAGACGACGTCGATACCGGCTGTCTCCTGGTCCTTCAGCGCCGCCTTGATCGCCATGTCGTGGATCTCCCGCAGATGGCTGCGGCTGATC
>JAICHZ010000224.1 GCA_025924655.1 Pseudonocardiaceae bacterium
CAGCCACCGGGGTCCGGGGTGGTACCGCTCCCAACCCCTACTTCCCCGAAAGGGCTGCAGGACACGAGCGTTGGTAACGAGACTACCAGCAGACACCGACCCGCCGATAGACCACCGCCCCCCGGTCCGCCGATCCCGAGGGCGAACGTTTACTCGTCGCGCGAGAATTGATCATCGGTCGGCTGATGCCTGATCGACAGGCTCGCGAAGCTGAGCCTACGCATACTGGTAACGGCGCCACCGGCTAGGAACCGTCATCTCTGCAGGAGACGGGGGTCGGTCAACCCACCTTCTGGGTCGTGACGCTTCTTTTCGGTTTCTCCGCCAGGTTTGGGCGCCCGACAAGGGTGTGAGATCACGGAGAAGGATGATCAACGCACCAGGCAGGTCACCCGCTAGACCTTCTCGACTAAGAACATCTGCGCCCGAAACTATGGCTTGTGACATGGAAGCCCCCGTGAGGCTGCAGGTCGGGGGTCCCACAGCATCACGGGGGCTACCAGGGCATCGGTATGTGTACTGGCACCGTTACAGGCCCCTGCCAACAATATCGGTGGTTCACTCGTCCGGGGTGTTCGGTACGTCGTGAGCTGGGGAACCGCGCTTGCGCCGTCGACTGGCTGGATCCGTGGCAAGCTCGTGTCCGTGTCTGCCGCGCGTCTTGCTGGGCCAAATGGGTTTGCTGAGTTGGGCGTATCTGGCTACTATCCGTCGCACACGCCCCAGACCCCGGCGTTGGTGTCACGTGAGCTCGGCGATTCGCGGCGAGCACTGACCTGTCCGGGGGTAGCCATGTGCCTTGCAGGACCGTCGCGATCGTTGCAGGTCGCGCGTCGTGCGGCTCTCACCCCATGTCACGAAGCCGGCTCCGAGTGTGTCGTTCGGTATGGCGGGCGGTGGAGTGCCCTTAAGAGACTCCGGTGGGCTACGGCCTGGCCGGACCCAGCGGCCGGCCAGCCGGAACCCGAAGCGGGGATTCGGCGGAGAAATACAGCGGCCGGTCCCGGCGGTGGCACCACCCTTGGCGAGGGGCATCGGTGGCGCCACCGCCTATCTTCTCGCTCGGCGACGGGCGCCCTGCGCTGCCACTGGTTTCTGCGAACACCACGAGCGAACAGTCACGTCTGGGCGTTGTGCTCAGCTTTCCACGCTGGCCAGCCCGGACGCTGGAGGAAGGGACATAAGAGGGATAGCGGCGGGGAGTGAGCGGCGTGTTGAGCAGCGTCGCCGCTGACCGGGATGACGAGTCGTTGGCTCATCAGGCATTGCTGTACGGGTCTGAGGAGGAATTCCTCGCGGGCACTGTTGCCTTTATTCGGGATGGATTGGATCGCGGTGACCCAGTCCGGGTGGTGACCACGGACCGTAATAGGGGTTGGCTGCGGGCGGCACTGGGTGCCGATGCCGGGCGTGTGGCGTTCGGTGAGAGTAGCCAGTGGTACCGGCATCCGGTGCGGGCGCTGGCGGCCGTGCACCGCACCGTGCAGGAAGCGAGTCGCCGCGGCCAGCGACTGCGGATGATCGGAGAACCGTGGTCGAGGGCGCGAACGTGCAGCAAAGTACGGAGTGGGCTCGATATGAGTCGCTGGTCAACGCCGCACTCGGCTGGTCCAACGCCGCGCTGTTGTGCACTTACGACACCGGTGTTGTGAGTCTTGATGTCGTGGCCCAGGTGGTCCGGACCCACCCGGAGCTGGTGGTCAACGGAGGCTCCCGGTCCAGCCCGAGCTACCTCGACCCGGCGGTATTCAACGCGGAATGCGACAGGTCCCCTCTGCCTGAGTTGTCGGCCCCAGCGCTGTGGTTCGGGTTTGACGGACTGGGTCAGCTGGTCATCTTGCGCGATTTCGTGATGTCCCAGGCTGCCCAGGCCGGAGTGGCTGTACTGGACGTCACACAGTTTCTGCAGGCGGTCTATTCGGTCGCGACCAACGCGATCGAGCATGGCGGTGCATCAGGAGTGGTGCGGGCCTGGGCTGGCCCACAGACAATATTGTGCGAGGTCAGCGACTCTGGTGCGGGACTGCGCGCCCCTTTGGCTGGGCGCTTGCCTTCCAGTCGCTCCACTGCGCGGGGGCGTGGGGTGTGGTTCGCCAGACAGCGGTGCGATCTAGTCGAAGTGCGGAGCGGTCCGGCGGGCACGATCGTACGGCTACATTTGGCCCTGCCCTGACCGACGGTCGCCGCGACGGTTCGGCGTACATCGGAATCAAGACAGCTTCATTCCCGCTCAAGGGACCCGATCATCCGGTCGGGTCCCTTCCCCGTGCGCCCGTCGGCGCTGACCGAGCCAGGCCGAGACAGGCCGACACCGATAACCCACTTCGCTAACCGACGATAGTCAATGCAACAGAGCTCCCGCTGAGCGTTCTAGCGGCGACAGCTGTTGTGCCCAGGCTGGAGGGGGACACGAACGTTCTACCCACCTTCTGTAGTGGAGCGGTGGCAGGGGGTCTCTCGGCGGCGTGCGTGTAGCGTCGGAATGGTCCGTCGGCGCCGATCGAGTCCCCGTCGTGTTCCGTTCGCGACTAACCTAGACGGACAGGCGCCTGGCTGCTATGAAACTGCTCGGTGTGAGCCTGCGTGGTGGGATCGGTGCGGGTGGCTAAGCTGGGTGTGGTAGCGCGGGCCTTGCTGAAGATCGCCGGCGATGTCGGGGATGAGCGCGCGCTGGCCGAGCAGGTTTGTTGGGCGTATGTGACGGGCCTAGACGTCGATGGTGCGGCGATTTCGCTGCAGACCGCGAGCACCTCGAGCCAGACGCTGTGTGCCACCGATGCGACAGCGGAGTTGCTCGAAGATCTCCAGTTCAGCCTCGGGGAGGGCGCGTGCGTGGAGGCGGCGGTGACCGGCCGCCCGGTGCTCGTCGCTGACTTGCACCGCAGCACCGAGGTGAGCCGCTGGCCGAGTTTCGCTGCAGCCGTGGTGGAGCAGTCCGACGTCGGGGCGCTGTTCGCGGTGCCGTTGCAGTGGGCCACGGTCAACCTCGGGGTGCTGGACCTATACCGGACGGCTACGGGTTCACTGAGCGCCGCGCAATTACGGGATGCAATGAGTGCTGCGGACATGGCCGCGCTGATGTTCCTCGGGCTGCGCACCGATCCCGGTAACCGAGAGTGGTTGGATCATTCGATGTACGGCCGCGCGGAGATCCACCAGGCCACCGGCATGGTGTTGGCCCAGCTCGGGATCAGCGCGACCGACGCTCTCGCCCGGATGCGGGCGTATGCTTTCGTCGAGCAGCGGTTGCTCAGCGACGTCGCCTATGATGTGGTGTCCAGGCGATTGCGCTTCACCCAAGACATGATGTAGCCGGCAGATCCTGCGGCGTGTCCCTGGCGGAGGGGATCTGGGATGAGTCAGGTGGGAAGCGCTCGCGAGCAGCTGCTAAGCAGGGCATTCGTTAGGCTCGCCGACACCCTGGTTGATGACTACGACATCATCGATTTGCTGGACCGGCTGGTGAGTTACAGCGTCGAGCTGCTGACCGCCGACGCGGCCGGGATTCCGCTGGGTGACTCCCAGCACACCCTTCAAGTGGTGGCGTCCTCGCACGAGGACGCCCATGTAATGGAGCTGCTGCAGCTACAGTCCGACCAGGGACCCTGCATGGAGTGCTTTAACACTGGTGAGCCGGTGAGCGTCCCGGATCTGACGGACACGGGCGGACGATGGCCGGTGTTCGTGGCCGCTGTCGCCGAGCGGGGGGCTTACCGGTCGGTGCACGCGCTGCCGCTGCGGCTGCGCGGCGAGACGATCGGGACGCTGAACCTGTTCCACGGCCAGTCCGGTATCCTGCCCGCCTCCGATTTGATGCTGGGTCAAGCGCTAGCTGACGTCGCGACGATCGGGATACTGTCCGAACGCGCCATCCGCCAGAGGCAGGTGGTCACCGAGCAGTTGCAGACCGCGTTGAACAGTCGGGTGATCATCGAGCAGGCCAAGGGGGTGCTCGCCCAGCACGGGAACTTGACCATGGCCGCGGCCTTCGACCGGCTGCGTCGCTACGCCCGCACCCACAACGCACGGCTGTCCGAGGTAGCCCGCAAGATCGTCGAGACCGACCTCGCCGCCGAGGTGCTTGATGCACCCGCCGTGCACAGCCCCGCAGTCGACCATCAGTGAACCCAGCCGTCATAGTCCCGCGTTGTTGACCTGGGCCTAATACTACAGCCGCATTTTGGAATGTTTGGTGCGTTGTCGCTGGTAGTGGCTGCGGCGGGCGCGGGTTTGGTGGAGTCGTCGCCAGTCTGACCAGTGATCGGTGTGCGCTTGTGGGTGCGTCGGACGGATCATGATGGCCCAGAGTCGTCTGATCTCGTTGCAGGATAACGGGATCAGGTGTTCATGCTCAGGTCTGAGGCCCCCTTTTCGTCGCGGACACGTTCGGTGTGGGCGGTGACGGCCAGGAACGCGGCTGCGAGCATGGACAGGGTGATGTGCCGATACCAGGCGTCGTAGCGGCGGACCTGGTAGTGGTCAAGCCCGGTCTCGTTCTTGGCGAACTGGAAGGTTTCCTCCACACCCCAACGAGACCCAGCGACCCGGACGAGTTCGGCCAACGGCACGGGATGCGCGGTGTGGCAGATGTAGTAGGCCAACTCGGTGGGCTTGCTGATCGACCGGCGTACCAGCAGCAGGTGTTCATCGGCTCCGGGATCTAGCAGCAGCCAGTCGTACAGGCGGTGGCCCTTGCTGCCCAGCCCCGCTGAGAGGCGTTGCCAGCCCTTGCGGGGTGCGCTACGAGCCAGCTCGTCGGCGCGTACGGACTCGGTCGGGGTGCTGAACCGTTGGTCGCAGGAGACGGCCATGACGTAGTTGATACCGCGTTGTTCCAGCCATGCCCGCAATCCGGGGTTGTCCCCGTAGGCCTCGTCCGCGGTGAACCAGCCCACATCGACGCCTGAGTCGAGCAGGCGTTCGAGCATGTGCTGGGCCAGCACGGGCTTGGTCGCGAACTCGATCTCGGCGCTGATCCCGGCCTCCTCGCAGCGTTCCCGGTCATCGATCCACGAGGCCGGCAGGTAGAGTTCGCGGTCGATCAACGCCCGCCCCTTGGCCGACACGTAGGTCAAGAACACACCGAGTTGACAGTTCTCTATCCGCCCAGCGGTGCCGGAATACTGCCGTTGGACACCGGCGGATTTGGTGCCCTTCTTGAGGAAACCAGTCTCGTCGGCCACCACGACCCCGCTGGGGTCGGCGAGGTGGGTCAGCACGTAGGCGCGCAGATCGTCGCGGACCGCGGCTGGGTCCCAGCGGTAGAAGTTCAGCAGCCGCTGCATGCCATCCGGGGTCAGGTCCCCGGCCTGCTCAGCGAGTGTCCAAGAGTTCTTCCGCTCAGCCCCGGAAAGCAGCCCCAGCAGGTACATCCGGGCACGGCGACGCGAGTCCGCCTGCGCGAAACGCCCCGCGACCAGCGCGAACGCGTCATCGAATCCGGCTTGCCACCGCGCGAGACGATCATCAACTACAGTCCATGACGCGGCCATCGCGTCTTCTTCGAGTTCCAACACACCTCGAAGTTGATCACGCGGTGGCCGCATCCGTGATCACGACACGCCGACCAAGATCTCACACTGCGGCTGCCGTACTAGGCATGCTGTTCTTAGGGCCCCTACTCGGGATCGCGAAGGGGAGCAGGATCATTGGGTTCGAGTTCCTGATCGCGTTGGCGGAGAGCTTCGCGTTCGGGCTCGGGACCGGGCTCTCGCTCGGGCTCGCGTACGGCCGTGGGTGCCGAGAACCTAAGCAGATCAGGGCCTGGCGTGCCATCAGAGTGCGGTCGATCTTCACCGCCGGGCTCAGTTACTGCGTCGTGGTTTCTATCGCGGGCATCATCCTGACCGTGGCTCCGTTGGTCATATTTACTTCTAACCCAGAAAGGATGCTCGAATCACCGTCGTTCATGATTTCGTATATGCTCGCGTACGGGCTTATCGTTGGCCTCCCGTTCGTGGTAAACCGCGACATGGCGGGTGGGCTCAGAGAACGCGACGATAGCCCTTAGGGACTGTTCAAGAGCTGGAACAATGGTCGAGTGTTAGGGGTCGTGGTTCTCCTTGCGGCCGCGGTCGTGGTGATCTTGGTCGTACACGTGAGGCCTATCATCGTGGCCGTGCTCGTGCTCACGATGGGACTCGTCTACTGGCTCGCCCGGCTCGCCGCCAGATCTGCTGGAAAACTCGTGGTTAGGTTGGCCGAAAGCGCAAATAACCCGCAGGAGCCGCATGAGAGCTGGCGTAATGACCGAGTATTTGGCCTCGTGATCGGGTTCATATTCGCACTGGCGGTCGCCCTCCCAATAGGGGTCGTGAATGGGTCGGCCAGGGCATCCGACAACGGCG
>JAICHZ010000225.1 GCA_025924655.1 Pseudonocardiaceae bacterium
CGCGGGGCCGTAGGTGCCGATTCCCGACGACGTGGCCACCAGCAGCACCGCACAGCCGGCTAGCCACGCCGCGGTGCGTCCGGCGGGCCAGGGCCGTCCGGCGCGGCGCAGGCGGCGCACGCCGGCGAGGTAGAGCGCGGCGGCCAGCACCGCGAGGGTGCCGAATACCAGGTCGAACCGCCAGCGCAGGGCCAGGTCCACGGCAGGGTTTCGGCGATCACGTCGTCGATGCCGACCTCGGCGGCGACGGCAGCAGCGGTGCAGGCGTTGTCCCCGGTCAGCAACACCGAGTGCAGCCCGAGCTGGCGCAGCGCCGTGACCGCCGCGGCGCTGCTGGCCCGCACCGTGTCGGCCACCGCCAGCAGGCCCTGCGCGCTGCCAGTCCACCCGACCAGCACGACGGTGACGCCGCGTTCTTCCAGCTCGACCCGGGCCGGTTCGAGCTCGTCGGGGATGTGCAGACCGTGCTCGGCGAGCAGCTGGGCCCGACCCACCACCACCTCAAGACCGTCGACCACGCCCCGGGCGCCGAGGCCGGGCAGCGCCTCGAACTCGGTGACCGCGGGCAGTGTCCCGAACTCCGCGACAGCGGCCGAGGTCAGCGCCGCGGCGATGGGATGCTCGGAGGCAGCCTCCACGGCGCCGGCCATCGCGAGCAGCCGGGAGCGTTCGACTCCCGCCGCGGGGCGCACGTCGACCAGGCGCATGCGTCCCTCGGTCAGCGTTCCGGTCTTGTCCAGCACCACGGTGTCGACGTTGCGGGTTGACTCCAAAGCCTGTGGACCCTTGATGAAGATGCCCAGCTGCGCCCCGCGCCCGGTGTCCGCCAGCAGCGCGGTCGGCGTGGCCAGGCCCAACGAGCAGGGGCAGGCCACCACCAGCACGGCGACCGCGGCGGTGATCGCCAGGCCGGCCGGCTGGCCGGCGAGTAGCCAGCCGAGCGACGTGAGCAGCGTGAGCACCAGCACCGCTGGGACGAATACCGCCGCGATCCGGTCGGCCAAGCGTTGCGCCCCGGCCTTTCCTTCCTGGGCGCGTTGCACCAACCGGGCCATCCGGGCGAGCTGGGTTTCGGCACCCACCCGGGTGGCTCGCAGCAGCAGTCGCCCGCTGGTGTTGATCGCGCCACCGACCACGTCGTCGCCGGCAACCACCTCCCGGGGCACCGGTTCGCCGGTGACCATGCTGACGTCGAGTGCGGACCGGCCCTGCTCGACCACCGCGTCGGTGGCGATCTTCTCGCCCGGCCGCGCGATGAACAGGTCGTCGACGACCAGCTCGGTGACCGGGACTCGGCAGGGCTCACCGTCGCACAGCACCTCGACGTCCTTGGCGCCCAGCGCGAGCAGCGCCCGCATCGCCGCGCCGGCCGACCGCTTGGCCCGGGCCTCGAAGTAGCGCCCGGCCAGCAGGAAAGTGGTAACGCCCGCCGCGACATCGAGGTACAGGGCGTGATCGCTACCGGTGAGGACAGAAAGACCCTGGCCGAGGCCCGGCGAGACCGCGCCGCCGTTGAACATGATCCACAACGACCACGTCGAGGCGGCCAGGATGCCGACCGACACCAGGGTGTCCATCGATGACGTGCCGTGCCGGGCACCGGCGATAGCAGCGCGGTGAAACGGCAGCGCGCACCAGCCGACCACCGGCGCGGCCAGCGCCAGGCAGACCCACTGCCAACCGGCGAACCGGAGCTCCGGGAACAGCGACAAGGCCAGTGAGAGGTCGCAGATCGGCACCGCGAGCACCGCGGCCACCGCCAGCCGCCGGCGCAGGTCGGTGACGCGATCCGCGTGCCCGGCGTCGTCGTCGACCGCGGGGATGTCATCGACCCGGCGAGCCGTGTACCCCGCGCGCTGAACGAGCTCGATCAGCGCCCGAGGGTCGGTGTCACCGGGACATTGCACCCGAGCCCGCTCGGTCGCGTAGTTGACCGGGGCCGCGACGCCGTCGAGCTTGTTCAGCTTGCGCTCCACCCGGGCGGCGCACGCGGCGCAGGTCATCCCGCCGACCAGAATCTCGTACTGCCGCAGCGTCGTTGGGCTGGGACGTGCAACCGTGGTCGTAGTGATCGCCCTCCAGCTCCGGTGCTCGGTGTCCTAGCCGGCCGCGGCGCTGGCCTCAGTTGGCTCGACGAGAGGCGCCCCACAAGCGCAGGTGTAAACGCCGTCGCCGGACGGGCAGTGGCATTCCTCGTCGATGTGAACCCGGCAGCCGCATTCCTCATGCGCGCAGGTGAGCACGGTCCCCTTGGTGTATTGCGTCATCCCGACCTCCCCAGGCCAAGCCTCGTATGCGTAGGACAGCACGTTACTCCCGGCGTCGGCTCCGAGCAGGACACGTTGTGACCCACGAGGTCGCTGGGAAGCGGAGACTGTTCCCGCCAGGCTAAGCGCCGGGCCGAACTGGCGATCTCGGTGAGCTCAACGACAGCAGTGACCCAGCTCGCCTCAGCCGGCGATGTTCTGCAGCTCGGATCGACAGAGTCGGGCAGCGCGCTGGGCGGTTTCGGAGTGGATCCGGCAGTGGCCGTGGTGACTCGCGTGTTGACCGCACTCCGCGGCGCACCGGTCGGCGGCAGTAGCCGTTGCCTCCAGGATGCTCCGGATGACACGAGCGTCGGTGGTGGCGGGCCTGGACAGGACGCGGTGGGCGGACGCGGCGATATCCGCACAGTTCAGTGCCGCACGGGTGGCACTGATCATGTCGGCGGTGTCGTAGGCCATCATCGCGGTCGCGCAGGTCGTCGAGTCACGGTCGAGCTCGGCGAGGACCTGCAGGACGGTGGCCAGCCCGTCAATGGTGAACACCGGCTCGACGGTGAGATCGGGCGTCGGTGTTGATACGGCGGCGCGGGCGAGCCTGGTGACCCGCGCCGCCTCATCGCCGAACCAACAGCACGTAGGGCAGATCGCCAAGTGCGCGTTGACCGCGCGCGACTCTGCGGCACTCGCTTCCCCGTCCAGGCGGGCTGAGAGGGCTTCCCTACACTCTGTGCAGTCCACGTGACAATGGTCGCGCACCGGGCGCCTGAAGTTCCCGGCACTTGTGGTTGCCTTTCCGGTCGGGCGCGTGCGTTCCGGTTCATCGTCGCAAAGGGCAGGCCGTACCGATCCGCTAGTGGATCTGCCGAGGGTCCGACGACCTGCCATGATCGCTAAAAGTGAGTGACGGCCGCGCGATCCCGCACGGTCACCGCTCAGTATTAGTGATCTTGAGACGTGATCAGGGGGTGAACGTCCAGGGTGAACCGCCGGTGCGGCCGTGGTGCTCGACATGCCGCTGCACCCACGCGTCGACCTCCGACCACGCGGTATCCAGCCACGTCGACAGCGCGGCCGCCTCGCGCGGGACGGTGGCAGCGGGCGCGAGCGCGGTGCGGATGACGAGCGAGCGGTGCACCGGCAGCTGCGACCAGGGTCGCTCCCGTCCGTCTCGGGCGAAGCCCGTGTGGGCGAGTAGCAGCACGTCGGCGGCCGGGGCTCCGGTCAGCGCGGCCTGCACGCCGCCAAGGTGCGGTGGCAGCGTGTAGGTGCGTCCCCGGGCGCGTTGCGCCTCGTCGTAGGCGCTGCGGGCGCACAGCGCCGCCACTGCGCGCCGCCACCGCTGCCGGCTGAAGTTGCCGCCCTCGGGGAACAGCAGCAGCGCATCGCCGGCGGACATCGAGGCGGCCAGGGCACGGATGCATCCGAGGGCCCGGCGCCGGTTGGAGCCGACGAAGCACAGTGGCAGTCGATCGCCGGCGAGATCGAGGGTGGGTTCCAGGCGCAGCATGCATTTGAGCACGACGTGCAGCCGCAACCGGTACTGCACCACCAGCAGCCAGGCGATGAACAGCGAGTCGCCGGGGCCGCAGTGCCGCGCGAGTACCACCAGGCCTTGAGACGTCGAAAGCTGCTCCCTGGTGGCGGACCCGGCCTCCAGCGTCACCCGCACGTCGAGGATTCGCCGGACCGTGCGGTACGCCCTGGTCAATACCTCCCGCAGCAGCGCATTCGGGTCGTCCACCCCGCACCGTAGGCGATTGAGCGTCGACAGCTCGATGGCAGCGTAGGCCAGCACCAGAGCCGTGCTGCGTAACGCCCGCGTCGAGCCGGTACCCGCTGACGCGACCGCGGCGACGAGCAACAGCAGCGGCGCGGTGACCAGAAGCAGGACCTCGAGTATGGCCACCACCGGCACGGTCAGTGCCCGGCGCAGTCTGGTCATGTCAGCGCCGCCAAGTAGTCGTGGGTGGCCTCGTAGGCGCGTTGGACGCTCCACTCGATCCGCCGACGGTCGCGGTAGCGCAGGTTCGACCACGTCGCCGCCTGCCGTTGCGGAAGGCCCGTCGGTAGCACGTGAACGGTCACGCCATCGGGAACATCGTTGAGGTCGGTGTGGAACCGGTGCCGCCGCGCGATTTCGAAGGCCACGAACGCCACCTCCCACGGGAAGCGGGGCACGGTCAGCGCCTCCTCGACGCGTCCGACGTGCAGTACCCACACCGTGTCGGCGCCTGCCTGGACGGCCCGCGCCAACGGGATGCTGTTGACCAGGCCGCCGTCGAAGAAATGCTCGCCGGCGATACAGACCGGCGGGAAGACGCCGGGCAGAGCGCAGGATGCCAGCACCGCGTCGATCAGGTCGCCGGAGGAGAACCAATGCTCCCGGGCACCCTCAATGCTCGCCGCGACGCAGTGGAACGGCACCAGGAGTTCTTCAAAAGTGTGCACCGGAAGCCGCTCGATCAGCAGCCGGCGCAGGTCTTCGCCATCGTGCAGGGACGTGCCACTGCGCACGATCTCCACCAGCCGGCCGAGCAACGAACCGCCGAGCACGCCGTCGGCTGCGAGCTCTCCCCACGTCGCCACCAGCCTCTGCGCGCCATCCGGGGTGGGGTCAGCGGCAAGTGTCGCGCCGTTGATCGCCCCGATCGAGGTGCCGCAGATAAGATCCGGTACCACGCCGGCCTCGAGTAACGCTCCGGCCATCCCAACCTCGGCCGCACCCAGCACACCCCCCCCGCCAAGAACGAACGCGCTGCCAGCCATACCAGCCGTATACCCCTTCTCGACCGCCATCTGGAGCCGAATAGCTGTTTCATGCCCTCACGGGGCGCCGTTAGGAGCCGAACAGCGGTTGGCGCCCGTATGCGCTACCTGCACCAGGTCGGCGCGTACGGCTAGCAAGGCCCGGACGACCAGCGCGGTGACCAGGCCTTCCAAGACGGCGACCAGCGCGTATACCCCGATGGTCGAGATCGCGACGATGCGCAGTGGCACCCCGGCAGCACCCCCAAGGGCGTACTCCGCGGTGAACAGCGCGGCCGCCGCCAGCACCGACATCACGGCGGCGACGCCGGCGGCCACCGCCATGCCGGTAGGCCGCTGGGGCAATACCTTGCGCAGCCCGAGCAGTACCGGGTAACCGACCGCGGCCGGGACCAGGGCCAGGTTCACCACATTGATCCCGAGTGTCGACAGCCCGCCGTCGCCGAGGAACAAGGCTTGCACCACGGTGACCACGGTGATGACCACCGGCCCCAGCCACGGTCCGAGCAGCGCCACGGCCAGCGTGCCGCCCAGCAGGTGGCCCTCGGTACCCACCGCAACCGGGATGATCGGAGCCCCCAGCACGAGGAAGAACGCGGCGGCGAGGCCAGCCAGCGGCAACTGCCGCTGCGTGACGTCGAGCCCGGCGCGGCGCACACACAGCGCAAGCCCGGCAACGGCCACCACAGCGCCGGCGACCGCGACCACAGGCGAGACAAAACCGTCCGGAATGTGCACGGCGAACTCCTTCGGGATAACGCGTCCCTGACAATGCTGAGCTGGGCAACGGCCGAAGATCTGGCTCCCGGGCGGCAACCCGCCCGATCACAGTGGCGCGACCGCGCCGGATTCCCACCGGCTTCCTCGCACCGTTGCTCCTCGCAGCGTAGCTGCTGGGACCCGAATCCCGAGGACTTAGCGGCCGGTGACGGTTCGGTCGGGCAGCTCGGGGGCGTTCAGCGCGCGGACCAGGTCCTCGCGCGCCCGGGCCACCCGGGAGCGGATGGTGCCGACGGGGCATCCGCACACCTCGGCAGCGGCCGCGTAGCCCAAACCCAGTACCTGGGTGAGCACGAAGGCGTCCCGGCGGTCGGTTTCCAGACCGGCCACCAGCTCGCGCAGCAGGACGCCTTCGTCGAACCCGGACCGCCGGTGTGCCGAACTCCCGGCCGCGATGGTGTCCCAGTCTTCGACAGCGGTGGTGCGTGGCCGCGCCATGGTGTGCCGGATCTGGTCGGCAGCTACCCGCCGGGCGATGGAAA
>JAICHZ010000226.1 GCA_025924655.1 Pseudonocardiaceae bacterium
CCCGTACCGCTCGGTGCGTACCGTCCCGGCACCGGCCATGACCGCATCGACATGGGTTCGTAACTCATGGAACAGCGCCCGGTCGGCCGGGTTGCTGATCGGGGCGGTGCGCTGCGCCACCGCGGCCGCGCCGTCAGCGGTAGCCACCATGTTGAGTACCAGGTAGGGACGGTGTTGGGCGGCCATCTCGGCCAGCGCCAGTCCCTGCAACGCCTCGATGACGGTGACGTTTCCGGGCTGGGGCAGCAACCGCCGCAACACCAGCTCGGTCACGCCGGATGTCCCGGTTCGATACCTTTCGCCTGTTCGAACGTGAAATACGACTCGCGGGTTTGCTGTGCCGCGATCGGGTCGAGCAGAAAGCCGACGTGGTCGCCGAAGTCGAACTGGTTGAGCACTCGCCCCACGAACCAGTTCCCGCAGTCCTGCAGGATCGGCACCTCCCCCGGACCGGGTAGCCAGGCGCAGCGGGCGAACTTGTCTATCTCCTCGCTGCAGCCGCTCCCGAACAGCCGAGCCAACGCGTCAGCGTGCTGTGGGACGGCGTGCACGGCGATCAGGTCGGCGGCCGCCGCTAATCGGTAGGTGTGGTTCTTGCGGGACAGGCAGATCAGGAAGCGCGGCGGTGCAATGCTGGCCTGGCAACCGAACCCGACCAGGCAACCAGCCCGCTGCGCACCAACCTGGACCGTGACGATGAACATCGAGTAGTCGAGCTTCCTCGCCAGCTCCCCGAAAGCACCGTGAACGTCCACGACAGATCAACCTACCGGCGCCCGGTGCGCACTCGCACCGCCAGCTCCTGACGTCGCCGAGACGCAGCGTTGTTCGGGCAGTGGGTACGGTGAACGGGTGAAGCACATAGCGGCGGGTAAGGTGCGAGACCTGTATTCATTGGACTGCGATGTTCTGCTTGTCGCTTCGGATCGGGTCTCGATCTATGATGTGGTACTTCCCACCGCCATTCCAGACAAGGGCGCACTGCTGACGCAATTATCAGTATGGTGGTTTCACCAGCTCAAAGATGTGACGCCCAACCACCTGATCTCCGGTACTGATGTGCCGCCGAAGTTCGCGGGGCGGGCGATGCGCTGCATCCCGCTGCGGATGATTCCGGTGGAGTGCATCGCCCGCGGCTACCTCGCCGGCCTGGGACTGCGCGAGTACGAGAAGACCGGCACGGTGTCGGGCGTGACGTTGCCTGCCGGGCTGGTGGCCGGTAGTCGACTACCTGAGCCGATCTTCACGCCGACCACCAAAGCGGCAACCGGCCACGATGAGTTCATCACCTTCGATGACGTTGTTCGGGAAATCGGAGAAGGTACTGCGCAGCGTCTCCGTAACCGAACCCTGGAGCTTTACACAACAGCTGCCGCACACGCGATGAACAATGGAATCATCATCGCGGACACGAAATTCGAGTTCGGCTGGGACGCCGCCGGACAACTAACACTCGGAGACGAAGCGATCACGTCGGATTCGTCACGGTTCTGGCTCGCCGAGAGCTGGCGACCAGGTGCGCAGCCACACGCGCTGGACAAGCAGTTCGTTCGGGACTGGGCGGTCGGCACGGGATGGGATCGCGAGCCTCCGGGGCCTGCCATCACCTCCCCGATCGTGGCCGAAACGCGGCGGCGCTACATCGAAGCCTATGAGCGCATCACCGGGGTCACCTGGCCGCCGTCGTAATCTGACTCCCATGACACAGACCGTGCAGCTGACCATCCCCGCCGGACTGAAACCCGCCGACGGTCGTTTCGGTTGCGGGCCGTCGAAGGTGCGTCCCGAGCAGTTGGCCGCGCTGGCCACCACCGGTAGCTCGCTGATGGGCACGTCGCATCGGCAGAAACCAGTGAAGTCATTGGTCGGGCGGATCCGCGCCGGGTTGAGCGAGCTGTTCTCGCTGCCCGAGGGATACCAGGTGGTACTCGGCAACGGCGGCACCACCGCGTTCTGGGATGCCGCCGCACTGGGCCTGGTCCGGGACCGCTCGCTGCACCTGAGCTACGGCGAGTTCTCCGCGAAGTTCGCCGCCGTGACGGCGCGGGCCCCGTTCCTCGCCGACCCGGTGGTGATCGCCGCCCCGCCGGGCGACGCACCGGCGCCGATCGCGGATCCGTCCTGTGACCTGATCGGTTGGGCGCACAACGAGACGTCGACCGGGGTGATGGTTCCGGTGTGCCGGCCAGCCGGTTCGCACGGCGAGTTGGTGGCGATCGACGCCACCAGCGGCGCCGGTGGCCTGCCGGTCCGCGCGGCCGACGTCGACGTCTACTACTTCGCGCCGCAGAAGTGTTTCGCCTCCGACGGCGGCCTGTGGATCGCGCTGCTCAGCCCGGCCGCGCTGGAGCGGGTCGCCGAGATCGGCTCGTCGGACCGGTGGGTGCCTGAGTTTCTCTCGCTGCCCACCGCGTTGGACAACAGCCTTAAAGACCAGACCTACAACACCCCAGCGGTTGCCACGTTGCTGCTGCTGGTCGACCAGATCGAGTGGATGCTCGCCGGCGGCGGGCTGGACTGGTGTGTCGCACGCACCACCGCTTCGTCGTCGCGGCTGTACTCCTGGGCGGAGTCCGCGCCGTACACGACGCCGTTCGTCGTCGACCCCGCCAAGCGCTCGCTGGTTGTCGGCACGGTGGATTTCGTCGACAGCGTCGACGCCGCTGCACTCGCCGCCGTGTTGCGGGCCAACGGCATCGTCGACACCGAGCCCTACCGCAAGCTCGGCCGCAACCAGCTGCGGGTCGGGATGTTCCCGGCCGTCGATCCGGACGACGTCGCCGCGCTCACTGGATGTATCGACTGGGTGGTCGAGCGGCTGAGTAATTGAGCCGCATGTGAGACTCGGCGGTGAGCGGCGCGCCTCCCCCGGCATCGTCGCTGACCGCCCTACGGTGGTGAGTACTTGATGTGGAGGTCCTCGGATGCGTGCGCTGCGAATTGCCGGCCTGGGGACCGACGGCTGCACGATCATCCTGGAGACGGGCGATCGGCGCGACCGGTTCACCCTGGTGGTGGACGACACGCTGCACGCGGCGGTACGCGGCGATCTTCCGCAGCTGGATCCGACCGAGATCGATCCGGCGGGCGAGATGCGACCCCGGGAGATCCAGGCCCGAGTCAGGGCTGGGGCATCCGTCGAGCAGCTGGCCACCGCCGCTGGCGTGTCCAGCGAGCGGATCGAGCGGTTTGCCTACCCGGTGCTGTTGGAACGATCCCGGATGGCGCAGCTGGCTCAGCAGGCTCACCCGGTGCGCGCTGACGGCCCCGATGTGCGCACCCTGGAGCAGGTCGTGACCGATACTTTCCGCCGCCGTGGTCACGATCTCAGCGCGGTGACCTGGGATTCGTGGCGCGGAGAAGACGGCAAATGGGCCGTGCAGCTGCGCTGGCGGGCCGGCCGGTCCGAGAACCGGGCGCAGTGGACGTTGCATCCAGGTGCGCACGGCGGCACCGTCACCGCAGTCGACGATCACGCCACCGACCTGATCGATCCGCAACCGGCCGCGCCACTGCGCACGGTCACACCGGTGACCGAGGAGGCACGCCCAGCGCTGGCAGTCCCCGACGACGCCCCCGCCCCTCCACCCAAACGCCCACGCAAGAACCGCGCCGCGATCCCCTCCTGGGAAGACGTCCTACTCGGCGTCCGCTCTCCCTAACACGGGGGAAAATCGGGTGCCGTAGCGCGGAGGTGTCGTTAGCGTTTGGGGCGCTATGAGCCCCCCTCCCCAATCCTCTCTGGCTGTGCTGCGCCGGTTGGCGCCCTACGCACGGCCGGTACGCGCGCGGTTGCTGGGCTCGGGCGCCGCGGCGCTGGGAGCGATGCTGGCCGGGTTGGGAATCCCGCTGCTGATCCAGCGGATCGTCGACGGCCCGCTCGCTCACCGGGACCGATCCTCGCTGCTGGTGCTGTCAGTCGGGGTATTCGCGCTCGGGATAGTCGAGGCCGGGCTGATCTATCTACGCCGGGCGGTGGCAGCGCGCCCGACCACGGAGATCGAGAAACGGATGCGGGCCGATCTCTACCACCACCTGCAGCAGCTTCCGGTGGCGTTTCACGACCGCTGGCAGTCCGGGCAGCTGCTGTCCCGCGCGATCAGTGACCTGAGCACGATCCGCCGGTTCATCGCCTTCTCGGGGCTTTTCCTCGTGGTCAACGTGCTGACCGTGCTGATCGGGATGGCTGTCCTGGTGGTGATCGCACCGGCGCTCGGGGCGCTCGCTGTGATCATGGCGGTACCGTTGGTGGTGCTGTGCGGGCGCTACGAGCGACGCTACCGGTCGGCCGCTCGGCGGGCGCAGGATCAGGTGGGAGACCTGGCGACCACCGTCGGGGAAGCCGCTTCGGGCATTCGGGTGCTGAAGTCCTTCGGCCAGGGACCTCGGGCCACCCAGGCCTTCCTGGCCCAAGCCCGCGAGCTGCGCCGGACCGAGCTGACCAAGGTGGGTGTGCTCGCCAACCTCTGGGCGTTGATCATCGCACTGCCGGAGCTCACGCTGGCCGCGATGCTGGCACTGGGCGGATACGAGGTGGCGACCGGATCGCTGTCCCTGGGCACCGTCATCGGGGCGATCACCATCCTGACCTACCTGCGCTGGCCGCTGGAGTCGCTGGGCTGGTTGCTGGCTGACGCCGGCAACGCCGCGGCGGCGACTATGCGGTACTGGGAGGTGCGCGACACCGCCGCGACAGTGGCGGATCCGCCACGGCCCCGGGCGCCTGCCCAGCCGGTGCGCGGCGGGTTGCGGATGGAGGCGGTGCGGTTCCGGTTTCCGGGGGCCACCACCGACGTGCTGCGCGGGGTCGACCTCGACGTCCGACCGGGCGAGACGATGGCACTGGTGGGCGCGACAGGCAGCGGCAAGACCACCCTGATTGCGCTGGTACCCCGGCTGGCCGACGTCACCGGCGGCCGCATCTTGATCGACGGGGTCGACGTCCGGAAGCTGGCGCTGGCCGAGCTGCGCAGGCTTGTGGCGACCGCATTCGAAGATCCGGTGCTGTTCTCCGCGTCGGTCCGGGAGAACGTGGCGCTGGGCGCGCCGCAGGCCGGCGACGACGACGTGCGTCGCGCGCTGCGGATCGCCCACGCCGAGACGTTTGTCGATGCGCTGCCCTGGGGCCTGGACACCCGGATCGGCGAGCAGGGTTTGACGCTGTCCGGCGGTCAACGGCAGCGGCTCGCGCTGGCCCGCGCGGTGATCGGCACTGGCGACGTCAAAAATCCGGCGGTGCTCGTGCTCGACGACCCGCTATCCGCGCTGGACGTCCACACCGAGGCCGAGGTCGAGGCGGCGTTACGCCGGGTGCTGCACGGCGTAACCGCGCTGGTGGTGGCCCATCGGCCATCCACCGTGCAACTCGCTGACCGGGTGGCGCTGCTGGCCGACGGCCGGATCGAGGCCGTGGGCACCCACTCCGAGCTGCTCGCCGAGGCGCCCGAGTACCGCCGGCTGCTGTCCACTATGGATCAGGCGGTGACGCGATGACACGGCAGTGGCAGGGCGTCGCCGCCGAGGAGCTGGACACGATCGACACCGCCACCGGGTTGCGGTTGGCCACCCGGTCGCGCCGGCTGCTCGGCTCGCTGCTGCGCCCGCAACTACGCCGGATCAGCGCCGCAGTGGGGTTACTCCTTGCCGACCAGGTCGCCCTGCTGGCCGGACCGCTACTGATCGCCGTGGCGATCGACCGCGGCATCCCGGCAGCACTCGACGGTCGGACCGGCCCGCTGGTTTGGTGCATCGCCGGCTACGCGGTGACCGGTTTGGCCGACGCGCTGACCGTCAGCGCGTTCCTGCGGCTGTCCGGGCGGATCGGGCAGGACGTCCTGCTGGATCTACGCGAGCGGGTGTTCGCGCACGTCCAGCGGCTGTCCTTGGCGTTCCACGAGCGCTACACGTCGGGCCGGGTGATCTCCCGGCTGACCAGCGACCTGGACTCCTTGCAGGAGATGCTGGACAAGGGGCTGGATGGGTTTTTCATCTCGGTGCTGTCCATCGTCGGCATCGGCGCGATGCTGCTGGTGCTGGACATCCCCCTGGGGCTGGTGGCACTGGCCGGCTTTGTTCCGCTGGGCCTGCTGACCCGGTGGTACCGGCGGCGCTCGCAGCACACCTACCGCGCCACCCGCACCTGGATCGCCCGGGTGATCGTGCAATTCGTCGAGACCATGAACGGGATTCGCGCGGTGCAGGCGTTTCGCCGGGAGCGGCGCAACGCCTCTATCATGGACGGGCTCAGCGGCGAGTTCGCCGACGCCGAAACCGA
>JAICHZ010000227.1 GCA_025924655.1 Pseudonocardiaceae bacterium
CGATCCACAACCAGCGGCCGGTAGATCGCCAATTTACCCGTCGCCGGGTCGATGATCGTGGCTTCGACGAACGCGGACTGGTTGTCGTTGGCCTCGTGGCACGGACCGTTGCGGCGATTGGTCGACACCAGCTCGAAGGGTATGGCCAGGCCCTGCGCGGTCAGTGGCGCCGGTGGCACGATCAGCGTGCAGTTCGGGTTGGCCGCGTTGCCTTTCCCACCGTCCTGCTTGCCGTGTCCCTCATTATTCCGGCCTCGATGACCCGGCTCCGGGTTCGGATCCGGCTCTTCGGCTGCATCTGCGTTTTCGTTCAGTGCAGCGGATTCGTGGTCCATCGAAGTCCCTGGCACTGCCTCGGCCGCCGGCGCAGCGGCCTGCAGCGGCGCAGCCTGCACCGGCGCAGCCGGGTCAGGGCCCGCCTGAGCCGGCCACGGCGCGATCATCGCGATCGGCAGCACGGCCGCAACAGCAGACAGGCTCCAGCGGACCATGCGTGGGGTGCGGGGAGTCACCAACGCCACCTCTTTCGAGATAGTAAGCCAGGACAGTGGTCACCAGTGGGATCCGGTGGGATCACTAGCGGTCACTGACGTCCGCGGTCGGCACTCACCAGCGCGGGCGGCCGGGGCCCGCGCCGTACCGCCGGGACATCACGGGTAGGGACGGTTGGCGCCGGGTGACACTGCGGAGACCACTGTCGCCGCGCCGGACCATACGACGAGCCGTCGTCAGCAGCCCCGGACCTGAGGGCTGCCGGCAGCCGACGGCGCCCACAGGTGCGATTCCCGCGACGAAGAGCGGGGCTTTAGTCCAAACGCTCGCAGTGGTACCGCCATTTGCAGGGCAACCTTCTCAGCCAAGCCGGTCGTCGGCATCCACCGACCGCCGACCGAACCGATCCCGTCCGGCATGCGAATGTTCCGCAGAGAGACTGCGGACCGAGGGTTCCCGTTGTCCCCGTCAATGCCGCTTGTGACCACGCTTCGGGTCGCCGAAGATGATCACCATGTCGGTCCGCTCGGGCTCACGGGGCGCGTGCCCGCATTGGTTTTCCGTGTACGATGGGCGACTACGGACCAGGAAGAGTCCCAGCTCAGGAAGGGGCATATGAGCGCCTACAGCCTTCCCGACCTGCCGTACGGGTATGACGCTCTCGAGCCTTACTTTGACGCGCGCACCATGGAGTTTCACCACGACCAGCACCACCGCCGCTACGTCGACCAGCTGAACGCGGCATTGAGCGCGAGCGGCGGCGGCCCCTCTGCAGGTGACCAGCCGATCGACAGTTTGCTGTGGAACATCGGCAAGGTTCCCGAGGAGTCCCGCAATGCGGTGCGCAACTACGGCGGCGGGCACGCGAACCATTCCTTCTTCTGGACGGTCTTAAGCAGGGACGGTGGCGGCAAGCCCTCCGGCCGCCTCGCCGAGGCGATCACGGAGGAGTTCGGTTCTTTCACGGCGTTCCGCGACCGGTTCACGCGCGTGGCGACCGCTCACGTCGGCAGCGGTTGGGCATGGTTGGTGCAAGCACGCCGCCGGCTGATCGTCTACAGCCTTCCCAACGAGGACAGCCCGCTCACCGCGGAAGAGACGCCGCTCCTCGGCCTCGACTTGTGGGAGCATGCCTACTACCTCCGCTATCCGGCCGCACGCGCTGACTACGTCGAAGCCTTCTGGAATATCGTTAACTGGGAAGAAGTAAGCCGGCGGTTTGAGGAGGCTGCGTGATCGTAGCCACCTGGTCCCGGCGATACGGACCAGGCGTTCGCCAGTGAACGTCCAAGCCAGGTACGGTTTCACATCAATCCGCCTGACTAGTTGCATCGGAGAGGGTGCGCGAACATGAGCCAAGAGCAAGAGAACGCAAAGCTGACCGACAGCGACGAGGGCGCAGCGGCGCTGTCGGCACTGCGCGGGATCTGGAAAGCTCAAGGTCAGACCAGTGCTGACCTTGATGAAGCGTGTGGCAACACGAAGGCATGCAAGAGCATGGAAACGGTCGGCTTTGGGGGGCTGGCCGACGAGGAGCCACCAGACCAGACCAAAGCGGCGGTGGGCAACAACCTGCGCGCCGCGTGGAAGACCAAGCTCGAGCGTGAGGGCAAGCTCAATTCCGAGGCCGGCAGCGTGCGCGATCTCGTCTTCGGCTCGTCTGACAAGAAAGAGTAGCGGGATAAAGCACATGGAGCCCCCGGTCGTTCGAGCGAGGGGTCGGATGCTAAGGAAGGACACTTGATGTTCGGACGCAAGAAACCAGAAGCGAAGACTGCCGACGCTCCCGCCGAGTCGGAACGCACCACCTCATACCGGACCGGTCAGGACGCCGCACCGGTGACCACCAACGTCAACAGGACGACGTCCTACGTAAACGCCATGCAACGCGATGGCCGCGGGTACGAAACGATCAACTAGGTTCCTGTGGGGATCTGAGCCGCGATGGCTTGGGTCCCCATGGGTAGCCGCACTGTGTCGATCCGCGTCCGCAGGTGGGCGTGGCTAGTTCTTCACCGGACCGATCTCGCCGCTCAGCGGCCGCCAGGGTTGTCAAGGAGACCGCTCGATGAACTATCCGAGTACCGTTACAGAACTCACCGAAACGTTGCGCCGAGGCGATTATCTAGCGGACCGTGGCTTGGCGACGGCGATGTTCGTGGCGATGTCCCTGCAGCGACCGATCCTCCTCGAAGGTGAAGTAGGCGTCGGCAAGACTGAGATCGCCAAGGTGATGTCCTCGGTGTTCGGGCGCAAGCTCATCCGGCTGCAGTGCTATGAGGGGATCGACACCAACCAAGCTCTTTACGAGTGGGACTACGCCCGTCAGCTGCTCTACATCCGCGCAATGTCGGATCAGGGCCTCGGTGAGGAGGAGGCGATCGAGAAACTGTTCGGTCCCCGGTTCCTCCTCGAACGGCCCCTGATGCAGGCCATCCAGTCCGGCGACCAGTGCGTACTCCTGATCGACGAGGTCGACCGCGCCGATGACGAGTTCGAGGCCTTCCTGCTGGAGGTGCTGTCCGACTTCCAGATCAGCATCCCTGAGGTAGGCACCATCAAGGCGGAAAATCCACCTCTGGTGATCTTGACTTCGAACCGCACGCGCGACCTGCATGACGCTTTGAAGCGCCGCTGCATGTACCACTGGATCGGCTACCCGGACGCTGACCGAGAGGTCGAAATCGTCACTGTGCAGGCCCCCGAGGTCTCCGAAGCGCTCGCCCGCAAGGTAGTGGCAGCGGTCCATCGGCTCCGCGAAATGGATCTGGCGAAGCCCCCTGGCGTGGCTGAGACGATCGACTGGGCTCGCACGCTGTCGTTCCTTGGCGAAACCGGTCTGACGGCCAGCGCCGCTGAGGTCACGCTCGGTTCGATCATCAAGGATCGCGACGACCTTGAGCTGGTAAGGGACAACCTGAGCGATGTGACATCCAATGCCTGAGATACTTCACGGATCCGTCTAACGCCGATGTCACGCGATAATGGTTTCGTTACGGTGCTCGTCGACTTCGGCCGCGCTTTACGCTCCAAGGGATTAGCGGTTGGGTCGGGAGATATCCTGACCTACTGCGCCGCCATGGCTCCGCTCGATCCGACAGACCTCGTCGACCTGTACTGGGCCGGTCGGACGACCATGATCACGCGTCGTGAAGATTTGCCCGTGTACGACGAGGTCTTCAGAGCGTTTTTCCTCGCGTCCGACGCCCCGGTGCAACAGCTGCTGAAGGTCAAGGCCCAGGCCGCTGCTGAAGCAGAGTCAACGTTCCAGATTCCAGCCGCGGAACCCGGCAAGGAGAAAGACGAGGAAGTACTCCTCGGACTGATGGCGTCGAACGTCGAGACGCTTAAGCACCGCTCCTTCGGCGAATGCACCGACGAGGAGCTCGCTGCGATCCGACGCATCATGGCGCGCATCAAGTTCACCCCGCCAAAACGGCGCACCCGCCGCACCAAGACTTCAACCGACGGCCGAAGGCCCGACATGCGCCGCACGATCCGCGAGTCGCTGCGCACCAATGGCGAGATGGTCAACCTTTACTGGCGGCAACGTCGAGTCCGGTTGCGTCCGCTTGTCCTCATCCTCGACGTGTCCGGGTCGATGTCGAACTATTCTCGAGCGTTGCTGCAGTTCGCCTACTCGGCGAAGCGTGCCTCCCAAAAAGTCGAGGTGTTCTGCTTCGGAACACGTTTGTCCCACGTCACCAAGCCGCTGCAGAGCCGCAAGCCGGACGAGGCGCTAGAGCGCGCCGCCAAGCTGGTGGTCGACTGGGAAGGCGGCACGCGAATTGGCGAGGCGATCGACCTATTCGTCCGCAAGTGGGGCCGTCGAGGAATGTGCCGCGGCGGCGTCGTGGTGATCTGTTCCGACGGCCTCGACCGGGGCGATCCTGAACTGCTCTCTGATTCTATGGAGCGGCTCTCCAGATTGTGCCACAACATTGTGTGGATGAACCCGCACAAGGGCGACAACCCCGACTATCAGCCACAAACCGTGGGCATGATGGCGGCCGCACCACACATTGACATGATTCTGTCGGGCCACGACCTCAGCAGCCTTGAAGAACTCGCCGTCGTACTTCCGAAGCTCGGCTAGGAGACCGAAGTCTATGTTGATCAGATGGAGCGTCGGTATCGAGGCGCAGGGTGACCGCATGATGAAGCTTGAAGAAGTCGTCGAGCTGGCCGACGCAGTCGCGCCCATGAACGGCATCGCAACTGGGATCGGCACTAACCGCTATGGCGCCCAGGTCATCGTGTTCGCGGACAACCGCGAGGACGCGATTGCTAAGGGCAAGGAACACTTCGCCAGTGCAGTGGAGAAGGCCGGATTGCCGGTCTACCCGATCGTGCGCGTTGAGGCCACGAGCGAGGACGAAGACGAGGCCGACGACTTGTGACGCGGAGGCATGTGCCGTCCTATGCTCGTCTCATAACCCTCAACCAGACGTCTCACAACACGAGGACATTTTAGATGAACACGCAGGTTCGGAAATGATCCGCCTTGGATCCCTGGCCGGCTACTCGTTCGAGGGTCCGCGGATCCTCGGCGGTTGGACACCACCCGCGAGACCCGCGGTTTTCGCCATCATGTACAAACCCGATGCCGAGGGCAAGCCCGATCGCTACGCGGTCATCTACGTCGGCCACGAAGACAACATGGCCGAGGCTGGCTTCCCGTTCAAGCATCCGCGGTCGAACTGCTGGATCAACCGGGCCGGTACGCGCTGGAAGTTGCACATCTGCACCTACGAGGTCGCCGGCTGGGCGCGCTCGCACCGGGAGCAGATCGCCCAGGAGCTCACTGCCGTCTACAACCCGTACTGCAACGAGCAGAAGTACGACACGGCCTGGAAGGACGAGTGGATCGGATCGTATAAGTCCGAGTTGACTGGACCGCTCGCCCAACGAGGGCCCGGAGGTGGCCCGAGTCAAAACGCAGTCGGTGCCGGTGGGTCAGGTGGCAATGCTGTCACTGGCAGCACTCCCGGCGACGAAGCATCCAAGTACAAGTAAGCGACCTGCACTAGAACGTGACAGTGGGCAGTGACCACATGGTCACTGCCCACTATTTGTTACCAATCCTCTGCTACCGACGGAGGACTGAAAAAGAGATCCTTAATGGTGACGGTCGCGCATGCCAACCGTGTCCATCAGACGGGAACGGCGACGACCCGAAGATGGCACGTTGGTGTGACCGTTAACCGGAGCTGGAACGGGAGGAGCCAACTTGGCTGCAATTTTCTCAGCACCTCCGTACAGCAGCGGTAGCGCACCTGCAACGACTCCACCAGTGCGGTTGATGTGCTCAACACCGGGGATGATCGTCTCGGCCTGCGTGGCAATCGTCTTCACGTTCCCCAAGCAGTCATCGAGGTTGTCTGCGATCCGGTTGAGGAGCACGCCGATGATGAAGAGAAAGATCGCCAGAACAGCGGTAAGTGCCAAGATGACGACTACGGTCAGGACGATAAGAGTCATATCTAGCCCTTTCCAACCGGCGTTCCTGAACCAGTCAAAACCCTGGTCAGGAACAAGTGATGCTGCAGACCCTCTGCCAATACCGCGTCGACCCTGTCAGCAGTGATAGGAATAAGCGAGCAATTGGCAGTATTCTCCGGTATAGCTCGGAGGGTGTCCCGCACGCCTACCACGCTGCGATCGATAGACTTCACCATCGACACAAGCGAGCTCAGCAATAGAATAACCACGATCAAGACGACGAAGCCCATGAGTATTGCGAGCCACCAGAACGTGGCCTCTTCAGGAGCATAG
>JAICHZ010000228.1 GCA_025924655.1 Pseudonocardiaceae bacterium
GAGAGGCGATCGATAATAATCTCGCCAAGCTTTGCCTGCAAGAAAGAGAAGGCCGTTGAGCTATCCCGCTGAATGTTGTCCCGCGCGGCAGTTGGCTGCAAGCTCGGGCTGTCGATAGCGCCTCTAATGAACTTCGCCCATCTCGGTAATAACGTGTTGTCAGCCTCCACTACCAGCATTCGCCGAACGAAAATATCAACGACCCCGGCAGTGTTCATATCGGGGACATGCCGGTCAGAGATGTAAAGAACGCCTCGGGCCTTACAATCCCCATCTATACTGATCGGAATTATGTCGAGGGGGTAGTCGTGGTATCTTCGCAGCAAGAAAGCTTGGTAAACTGCTTGCATGTCTTCCTCAGACGCCCAGTGGGTTCGTTGCCACGGCGGCGTCTTTTGGTTGACTGGCCCATCGTTGTTGACGTAGATATCAAAGGGCAGAAAATCGCAGTAACGAAGAACGGCGTCCCGCATTCGTTTCGCGTCAAGGACGAAGGAGTTCTGCTTGTTTACAATGACTTCTACATCCGTACCTACGTTGGGCCGCTCGTCGGCGAACAAAGTGCAGTCCGCGGATCCATCGTTATGCCACGCAAAAGATTCTGCGTAGCCTAGTTTCCGAGTTCGGACAACAATTCTGTCAGCTACTACAAAGGCGGAGAGCATGCCAATTCCGAACTGGCCAATTAACTGGAAAGCCGCGTCACGACCTTGCTGTTCGAGTTCTTCGCGGGCCGATCCAGTGCCAGTCGATCCGATTTGTGTTAGAAAGTCTGTGATGTCATCTTGGTCCATTCCAATTCCATTGTCACTAAACGTAATGCTGCCGCCCCCAACCATGATATCGATGCGACCGTCCAGGTCATGGTCGATCTCTCGTCGCCGCACAATACTGTCGTGACTGTTTTGCAACAACTCACGCACGAAGACCAGGGGTTCCGAGTACAGGTTTCGAGCTAACAGTTGAATGAGGCCTTCAAAGTTAGCCTCCATTTTATAACTTGCGATTGGCTCAGTCATGGCAGTCGCAACCTCTCGCAGCTAAGTTCCAGAACACTCAGCACATCGTGCAGTGAAACTTCTGTGCATGCAAGACCTCTGGCGGCGTTAGCCTGCATCCATCGCGAGGCGACCGCGGCGATCTCGATCGGTTGTAGATCAGTATTGAGGGGCGGTTCTAAGGGCTCGCGGTGAATCAAGTCAGTTGGGCTTGGGCGTGTCGCTGGTGGGGTGCAGGGTGTAGTTCCAGTCGCCGTGGAATTCGTTTCGGGTGATCGGGAGAGCTGCCATTTCGCGATCGCTGATTTTGATTCCGGTGGGGTAGCTGGCGGTGTCGAGGGTGGCGGTCACGGTGAGGCCGGTGGCGGTGGTGGTCGCCCCGATCAGTTTGAGGATGGTTTCGTGGCTGGTCAGTGGCCTGCCGCGCCAGTTCATGGTGATCTGGGAGAACAGCCGATGTTCGATCTTGTTCCACTTGCTGGTGCCCGGAGGGAGATGGCAGACGCTGATGGCCAGGCCTGTTTCAGCGGCGAGCGTGGCCAGTTCGGTCTTCCAGGTGCGCCGTCGGTTGCCGTTGGAGCCACCGCTGTCCGCGGTGATCAGCAGTTGGTCGGCGTCGGGGTGGGTGTGTCGGCCTTGGGTGTTCCACCAGGTCCGCAGGGTGTTCACGGCGAACGCGGCGGTCTCGTGGTCGGTGCCCACACTGACCCATCCGGTGTTGGTGCCCAGGTCGTAGACCCCGTAGGGGATCGCCTTACCGGCCTCGCCGATGAAGTCGTGGACCTCGACCTTCTCCGGGTCGCCGGCGGGTCGGTAGTCCTTGCCGTTGTTCTTGTACCGGCCGACGAGTTCTTTTTTCTTGCAGTCCACGCTGACCACCGGCATCCCGGCGGCCAGGGCCGCCGCGACGGTGTCGCCGATGTGACGGAACTGCGCGTCGCGGTCAGGGTGCTGGGCGCCCTCCAAGGTCTTGGAGTTGGCTTGCAGGCTGTAGCCGGCCTCGTGTAGCAGCCGCCCCACGAGTGTCGCGGAGACACGATGTCCCTGGGTGCTCAACTGATCGGCCAGGCCCCGCAACGACTTCGAGGTCCAGCGCAGCGGGGTCATCGGGTCCCCGCGCGAGTCGGGGTCGACCAGCTTGTCCAACGCCGCAGGCAGGTCCGGGTCGTGTTCCTCGGCGCGTTTGCGCCCGCCGCCCGGACCGCGCGAGCGGCCCACCGGCAGCGGTTCCGGATCGTCGAGTTCGGCGCGTCCACGCCGCACGGTGTCGGGTGAGACCCCTACCGCGTCCGCGACGATCCCGACTCCGCCCGACCCCAGTTCCCGGGCCTCGCTACCCAGCCAAACCCGACGCTGACGCTCGGTCAGATGCGGCCTGATCGCGTCGTAGCGCCGCACGAGGGATTCCATGACCGCGGACATAGCACAGACGGTAGCTACCACGAGGCCCAAAACTAGGTTATTTCGCTACGCGTCCTAACCACCGCGCCGGCCGGCGCCGTCGTCCTCGCCGACCTCACCGGCAGCTATCCGGCCACGTTCGTGGTACTCGCCGCAGGTCGTGGCAGGCTTGACGGCCCGGATGATCGCTGAGTGCATGCCCTGGGCTACCAGATGGGTGGGGGTGATGGTGATATCGGTGAACCCGGCGGCGGCCAGACCGTCGCGGTATTCGCGCATGGAGCAAGCGCCAGCGATGCAGCCGACGTAGCTGCCTCGTTCGGCCCGCTGCGCCGCAGTGAGGTCGTCCTGGGCGACGACGTCGGAGACACCCAGGCGCCCGCCCGGGCGCAGCACCCGGAAGGCTTCGGCGAACACGGCGGTCTTGTCGGTGGACAGGTTGATCACACAGTTGGAGATGATGACGTCTACCGAGGCATCCGGCAGTGGCACTGCCTCGATGGTGCCCTGCAGGAACTCGACGTTGGTCGTGCCGGCTCGCGCGGCGTTGGCCCGCGCCAGCTGCAGCATCTCGGTGGTCATGTCCACGCCGTAGGCCTTGCCGGTGGGGCCGACTCGGCGGGCGGAGAGCAGCACGTCGATGCCTCCACCGGAGCCGAGGTCGAGCACGGTCTCCCCGTCGGCTAGCTCGGCGACGACGAGGGGGTTGCCACAACCCAGGCTGGCGGCGACGGCTGGGGTGGGTAGCTCGCCGCGCTCTGCCTCGCCGTAGAGGTCCGCGCCGAAGTCTTCGCCCACTTCCACGGCGTGGCCGTTGCTGTCGCAACAGCTTGGTGACGCTCCGGTGGCGGCCAGGGTCGCGGCCGCGGCGTAGCGCTCGCGGACCAACTCGCGCAGTCCGTCAGCCTGCTCACTCATCGCAACCTCCTCGTCTCGATGGCGGTCTGGTTTATGCCTTGGTTCGACAGCGTTGCGGGCGTCAGGTCACCGGGACCAGTTGTTCCAGCAGTGTCCGAACGCGGCGGTCGATGTCGTCGCGGATCGGGCGGATCTCCTCGATGTTCTTGCCGGCGGGGTCGGGTAGGTCCCAGTCCAGGTAGCGCTTGCCGGGGTAGACCGGGCAGGCGTCACCGCAGCCCATGGTGATGACAACGTCCGCGGCGCGGACGTCGTCGTCGGTCAGCGGCTTGGGGTACTCGGCCGACAGGTCGAGCCCGAGTTCGGCCATCGCGGCGCGGACCGCGGGGTTGATCTCCTCGGCTGGAGTGGACCCGGCGGAGCGGACGTGGACCCGGCCGTTGGCGTGGTGGTCGAGCAGGGCAGCGGCCATCTGGGAGCGTCCGGCATTGTGCACGCAAACGAACAGCACCTCAGGGGTGGTGGTCACTATGGCTCCTCGGGATTGAGCGGCGGCGGTGAGCCGGTCGCGGGTAAAGCGGGTGGCCAGCACGGACAGGTGGGTGTGGCACGCGGACGGTGGCGGCCAGCAGGTCGTAGGACTCGGCCAGGCACCGCCACACGGTGGGCAGACAGAACACGCCGGCGAATCGGGCGGCGAGGTCCTCGGCGGCCCGGGCGAGGACCACGCTGCTGTCGAGCAGGTGGCAGCCTCCAGGTCGCGGCCGCGATACCCGGCCACGGCTAGGTCTCTGGCTCGGCGACGAACCGCTCGCGTGCGAACAGTCGGGGTCGCGCGGCGAGGCTGACATAGACCAGCCCGACCAGGACGGGGACCTCGATCAGCGGGCCTACCACGCCGGCGAGGGCTTGCCCGCTGGTGACGCCGAAGGTGGCGATCGCCACCGCGATCGCCAGTTCGAAGTTATTGCCGGCGGCGGTGAATGCCAGCGTGGTGGCCCGCTCATAGCCCAATCCGATCGAGCGGCCGAGCAGCAGCGACCCGGCCCACATGATCGCGAAGTAGGCCAGCAGGGGCAGCGCGATGCGGGCGACGTCCAGCGGGTGGCTGATGACCGGCCCGCCTTGCAGGGCGAAGAGGATCACGATGGTGAACAGCAGCCCGTAAAGCGCCACCGGCCCGACCTTGGGCAGGAACCGGGTCTCGTACCAGTCCCGGCCCTTGGCCCGTTCACCCAGGCGGCGACTCAGGTACCCGGCCAGGAGTGGGATGCCGAGGAACACCAGCACCGAGCGGGCGATCGCCCAGGTGGACACGTCCAGCGCGGCGGTGTTCAAGCCGAGCCAGTGGGGCAGGGCGTAGAGGTAGAACCAGCCCAGGCCGGCGAAGGCGAGTACCTGGAACACCGAGTTGAGCGCGACCAGCACGGCGGCGGCTTCCCGGTCCCCGCCGGCTAGGTCGTTCCAGATGATGACCATGGCGATGCATCGGGCGAGCCCGACGATGATCAGTCCGGTGCGGTAGGCGGGCAGGTCCGGTAGGAGCACCCAGGCCAGGGTGAACATCAGCGCCGGGCCGAGGACCCAGTTGAGCAGCAGTGAGGGCACCAGCAGCCGCCGGTCCCGGGTGACAGTGTCCAGGCGGTCGTAGCGGACTTTGGCCAGCACTGGGTACATCATTGCCAGCAGCCCGACGGCGATCGGTAGCGAGATCCCGGCGATCTGCACCGCATCCACGGCCCGACCCAGGCCGGGGACCAGTCGCCCGGCGGCGAGGCCCAGCGCCATCGCGGCCAGGATCCACACCGGCAGGAAACGGTCCAGAGTGGACAGCCGTCCCACGACGCCGGCTGGGGGCCTGCTCACGGTGGCCGTCACGCGCGGACCCCTGCCGGGTCCGGGACCAGCACGTCGGAGAGCTGGCGCAGCAGCTGCGGGCGGACCCGGTAGTAGATCCAGGTGGCGCGCCGCTCACCTTCGATCAACCCCGCCTCTCGCAGCACCTTGAGGTGATGCGAGATCGTCGGCCCGGTCAGCTCGAACGCCCCGGTCAGGTCACAGACGCAGGCCTCCCCGCCGGCGTGCGCGGCGATCAGGCTCAGCAACCGCAGCCGTACCGGGTCACCCACAGCCTTGAACACCCGGGCCAACTCGTCGGCCTCCTGGGCCGACAGCGGCTGGCGGGTCACCGGCGAGCAGCAGAACATCACCGGCTCGGCCTCCACGGGTACATCTCGTTGCTTCGACACTTCTCTATCTTGACAGCAGTCGAACCTAGGAGCAAGCTCGGCTGGTAGTTCGACGTGTGTCAAACCAATGAGGAGTCGCGATGTCCCGCGTCCAACTCGCCCTGCAGGTGGCCGATCTGGAGGCCTCGATCGAGTTCTACTCAACGCTGTTCGGCGTGGCGCCGGCCAAGCGCCGCCCCGGCTACGCCAACTTCGCCGTCACCGAGCCCCCGCTGAAGCTCGTGCTCCTGGAAGGGCAATCCGGGCAGGCCACCGTGATGGATCGGGTCTGTTGCATCGGTGGAGGCAAGGTCCCGGCAGGATGAAGTGATGCGTCGTCGTGGTGTTCGAGTACCAGCACCAAGATCGAGCTTTGCTGGGTTCCGATTTCCACAGGATGTCATCATGATCGCGGTGCGCTGGTACCTGCGCTACGGTCTCTCCTACCGGGATGTGGAGGAGCTGCTGGCCGAGCGCGGCATCGTGGTTGATCACGTTACCGTCTACCGCTGGGTGCAGCGGTTCACCCCGCTGCTGATCGACGCGGCACGCCCCTGCCGGCACACCCCTGGCGATCGATGGTTTGTCGATGAAACGTATGTCAAGGCTGCCGGGCGGTGGGTCTACCTCTACCGTGCGATCGACCAGTTCGGGCAGGTCACTGACGTGCTGGTGTCGGAGAAACGGGACCGGGCGGCCACCCGCCGGTTCTTCACCCGAGCTCTTGGGCACGGCTCACGCCCCAGCGAGGTGAACACCGACCGGGCACCTGCCTAC
>JAICHZ010000229.1 GCA_025924655.1 Pseudonocardiaceae bacterium
CACGCGGCAATGCGATGGATCCGCAGCTACTACGGCCCCACCTTCCCCACCCTGGAGGCCTGACCGGTCATGACTCGCGCGTTGCAGCGACTCGCCACCCAAACCTGCCCCGTCGATTCACACAGCGCCCACCGGACCGCCATCGATCGGGCCGCCCGTCCCGACTACCGGCGATGGCTCGACCACGTCTCCACAGTCAGAGGCTGTGAACGACCCATCCGCCTGGCCGGACACCTGCACACGATCAACCCGGCCACTGGTGAGGTCCTGGCCTCCCGCCCGACCGAGACACTGCCCGATGGCGTGATCTACGTCCCGTGCGGAGACCGCCGCGCCAGCGTGTGCCCGGCGTGTGCCGAGACCTACCGCGCCGACACCTACCACTTGATCCGCGCAGGCCTCGTTGGCGGCAAAGGCGTCCCCGACACCGTCGCTACCCACCCGGTGGTGTTTGCCACCTTCACCGCCCCGACCTTCGGCCCCGTCCACACCCGGCTCGTCGATGCCAAGACCGGGAAGGTCAAACCGTGTCGGATGCGCCGCTCGATCCAACGCTGCCCGCACGGCCGGGTCATGGTCTGCCCGCATCGCCACACCGAGGCCTCCCCGTGCCTCGGGCAACCGCTGTGTTCGCAGTGCTACGACTATGACCATCACGTCGTGTGGAACGCTTGGGCACCCGAGCTCTGGCGACGTACCAGAATTGCTGCCGACCGTCAATTGCGATCTCTGGAACGCACTCATGGTGTTCGGTTGCGGTTGTCTTACGCCAAAGTCGCCGAATACCAAACCCGCGGCCTGATCCATTTCCACGCCCTGATCCGGCTTGACGCCCTCGACCCCGCCGACCCGGACACACCGCTGCCGCCACCACTGGGAATCACTGCGGCAGACCTCGATCGGGTCATCACCACGGCCGCCGTGTCGACTAGCTTCGCTACACCACCGCATCCAAGGAATCCGGATGGCTGGGCACTGGGCTGGGGTGCCCAGCTCGACATCCGCCCGGTGTCGTTCACCGGGGCACTGACCGATACCGCTGTCGCCGGCTACCTGGCGAAATACGCGAGTAAGTCCACAGAAGCCACCGGCCATATCTCGGCACGGATCACCACCGACACCATCGGTACCTACGCCAGCACTGCCACCCACGTCGGGCACCTGGTTCGCACCTGCTGGGCACTGGGTCACCGGCCCGATCACGAGGATCCCGCTGACTGGAAAGTCACTTACGGTCGATTGCGCCGCTGGGCGCACCTGTTCGGCTTCGGTGGCCACCACACCACCAAATCCCGCCGGTATTCCACCACCCGCACCGCGCTGAAAGCCGCCCGCCGCCACTGGCACCGCACCCACCACCACACCCGCCGCGCCCGACACGACACCACCGACCACACCGAGGACGACACCACTCTCATCGTCGGCAGTCTGACCTTCGCCGGAATCGGCTACCGCACCACCGGAGACCAATGGCTCGCCCTGACCGCAGCCGCCCAAGCCCGCGAACAACGACGCATGGCAAAGGAGGAATTTAACACTGCAGCGTAATCAATTGTATTCGCATTTCGTTCGAAAGGATCTGAAATGAGTACCAATGTTGTTCCCCTGAATGTGTTGGATTTTGGTCCTGACGACCCGGTCTCGTCAAATGACCTGTCCGAAGTAGAGACCTACACAGTCCCGGAAGCCGCGGCACGTCTGGGCATCGGCCGGTGCATGGCCTATGACCTCGTACGGCGGGGCGTCATCCCTGCTAAGAGGTTGGGTCGTCGTTGGATTGTGCCCCGAGCCCGGTTTCATGCCTGGCTCAATGAGCAGTCTAAAGGAGCCTGACATGTCTCATATCAGCCACACTCCTGCTGGCGCGTACCGTGCGAATTGGAGAGATCCATCGGGACGGCAACGGGCAAAGACCTTTCCGACAAAAAAGGCGGCACGGCAGTTCCTCGCCGAGATCGAGTCATCGATGACGCGAGGGCTCTACGTCGATCCTCACGCTGGCAGGACGTCGTTCGCTGACCATTCCGCCAAGTGGATGAACGGCCGTAACACGGAGGCCACCACCGCAGCGCGCGATGCGTCGGTTATGCGGACCCATGTTCTCCCGCAGTGGGGGAGCTGGCCACTCAACAAGATCGATCACGCAGCGGTGCAGGCTTGGGTGACGGAACTTGGCAAGCAGCGATCACCCGACGTCGTCGCCAAGTGTTATCAGCTCACCAGCGCCGTCCTCAGGTCGGCAGTGTCCAACCGCTTGCTTGCCTTCAATCCCTGCGAGGACATCCGGCTGTCACCACGGCGCAAGCACGACTCGGATGAACGGATCATTACCCGAGAGGAGCTGCTGACCGTCCTGCTCCCGGCTATGCCCGACCGGTACCGCGCCATCGTCGCCACCGCGGGCGGTGCTGGACTCCGGTGGGGAGAGGCAGCCGGCCTGTGCGCCGACGCGCTCGATCTCGATCAACGCCGGCTTAGGGTGATCCGCACCATCATCGAGGTGAGTGGGCGCACCAGCTTCAAGCCCTTTCCTAAAAGCGCCGCCGGACGGCGCACCGTTCCACTCCCACCGTGGCTGGTTGAAATCATCAAGGAGCACCGCAAGACCTACCCGTTGGGAGAGAACGGTCTGATATTTCCCAACGCGGTGGGCAAACCACTTCGTCGGACCCTGTTTCGTTCCCGCGTCTGGCGTCCAGCTCTGGTACGGGCGGGAATGCTGGGCACCGTCACCGTCATCGACAACAACACCGTGCGGGCCAGCTGGGTGGACGCCACCGGGGCCATGTTGACCAAGGAGCTCCTCACTGAGCGAGAAACCGTGCTGCATGTCGCCCGTTCGTGTGCAGGTGGCCTGCGTTTTCATGATCTTAGACACTCATATGCCACGTGGCTTGTCGACGATGGCGTACCGCCGAACATGGTCGCTCGTGTCATGGGCCACGAGAAGATCACAACGACGCTCCAGCTCTACACCCGCCGCACCGATAATGAGAGCCGCATCCTCGACGCACTGACCGACGAGCCAGGGGAGGGGAACGATTCTGATGATGACGATGGGCCGTCCGGAGTACCAGCCTCGAATCGCTGACTATTTGCTGACTTTGGGCCCCAGCGTTATTGGCCAGTCGGACAGTTTGTGCTGGTGGGCGATACTGGGATTGAACCAGTGGCCTCTACCGTGTCAAGGTAGCGCTCTCCCACTGAGCTAATCGCCCGAGGCGGAGGCGGGAATCGAACCCGCGTACAGGGCTTTGCAGGCCCTTGCCTAAGCCACTCGGCCACTCCGCCGTGCCTCGTACCGAGGGGTTCCCACTGGTCCGGCGATCTGACTTCGCCGCGCCGAATGACTCCCTGCCCCGCCCGTGGAGCGGCCCGGCGTCGTGGGCCGCACAGAGCGGACGACGGGATTCGAACCCGCGACCCTCACCTTGGCAAGGTGATGCGCTACCAGCTGCGCTACGTCCGCATGTTCCCAACGGGATTTGATCTGGCTCCCCCCGGTGCGTGACAGAACTGTAGCTGACGCGGGAAGTCCGGATCAACCGGCCCCCGAGTTCACGGCAGATCGTTGGCGATCATCTGGTCGAGCGCGTCGTCGACGTTCATCCACCGAGTCTCGTTCCCAGGCAGGACGATGTCGTAGCTGGCGTCGAGAAACTCAGCGAGCCGCTGGGCGCTGGCCTCGAACACGGCGTGACCGGAGGGTGAGTTGAGCTCCACAACGACGATCTCGGGATCGCCTGAGCCCGGCCGGATGCGCACGTCGCCGTCACCCGCATCGGCGATCAGGCCGTCGGCGAGTAGATCACGGGAGAACACCCACTCGACCCACCCAGCCCGCCCAGTGCGAAAAGCCGCGACGATGGCGTATGGGTCGCGAGTGTCGTAACGCAGCGCAACCTGAACCGGCACCGCAGGAGTGCGTGGTGCCAGTAGATCAAAGACCGCCGATGAACGGAGGGTCACATGGTCGTTACGCATCGTTGTCGCCCCTTTCTGTGCCGTCAGCCCTGAAACGATTGACTTTGGTTGCTGTGACGCGGAAATGGCTGAGCTACGCCCGGATGCCTATGGCAGACCACCCGGACGGGTCAGAGAGCCTCACCCGAGCGACAGGGTCGTCGCTCATCGTGCCTAGCTGCCGCCGTCTGAGCCGATACCGTGAGACAACTAGCCTGAACCGGTAGGTTGTGCCCAGCGTAGATACGACGTGAGGATCTCTCTGGTGGCCGATGAGGCTCGATCGAGCGTCCCCCGGCCCGAACGATGGCGAAATAGTTCGGACCCGGTGCCGCCAGCTCTCAGTATGGGCGAGGGACCCTCCGACGTCGAGTTGGTGCGACGACTCGGGGATGCCGATGGAGCCGCGCTGTCTCAGCTGTATCAGCGCTTTGGTCGGCCGTGCTACTCGCTGGCTCGCCGCATCTGCGCCGATGAGGGGCTAGCTGAGGACGTGGTGCAGGAGGTGTTCCTGACGCTGTGGCGCGATCCCTCCCGATTCGACCCAGCGCGGGGCGGCTTCGCCACCTGGCTGCTCACGCTCATCCACCACAAGGCGGTGGATGCGGTGCGAAGAGAGAGCACCATCCGTCGGCGCATGGTCGCTGCGCCAGAAGCGGGCGAGGACTGGTCGCCAACGCCGGTACCGGGTGCCGATCAGGCGGCGATGGCACGGGTCGCGGCCGGGCAGGTGCGCGCGGCGCTTCATCGTCTGCCGGTTGAGCAGCGGCAGGTGCTCGCGCTCGCCTACTTCGGCGGACACACTCAGCGTGAGATCGCCGTTCTGACTGGTGTGCCGCTGGGTACGGTGAAGTCCCGCATGTTCACCGCTGTCCAGCGGCTGCGGTCGCTACTGGCTGATCAGCTGGGGCCGGACACGCTGATCGCCGAGGCGCGCGTGGTGAGAGAGGCTAAGCGATGAACGACCAGCAGCAGCGCCCCGTTGCCGACTGCCCGCATCGCGACTTGGCGGTCGGGTGGGCGTTGCACGCCCTGGAACCGGCCGAAGAGTCTCTGATCGCCATACACATGCCGGAGTGCCCCACCTGCATCAAAATCGCCGCGGAGACCGAGGAGATTGGCGCCACGCTGGGTCTTTCGGTGCTGGAGGCGATCCCCAGCGCCGAACTGGAGCAGCGCATACTGAGCGTCACAGGTGCCAGCCGGGTTGCGCCGGTTGTGCCCATGGCGTCCTCGACCCGAGGGGGGCGACACATCACCAAAGCAGCGCGGCAACCCGTTCGGGAGCTGGTGGCGGCCGCGGCGGTGATCCTGGTCGCTGCTGCGGTGGTGCTCGGGGTGCGGGTGGTGCAGCTCAACGGCGAACTCAACCAAGCGCAACGCCAGGTCACCGGCATGTCCGAGGCGATACGAAGCGCCGCTGACCCAGGGTCGATCCGGGTTCCGCTGGTCACCAAGAGCGGCAGCGCAGTGGGCATGGTGCTCGCGAACCAGGAGCAGGTCGCGGTCGTAGCCACCCGCCTGCCTAGCAACAGCGAAGACCACACCTACGTTCTGTGGGGTCTTAATGGGGCAGTGCCGGTAGCGTTGACGGCCTTCGACGTATCGCGAGAGGCGCTCGGACCGCACTCGGTACCCGCCGCCGGGGCACCAGGAAAGTTCACCGGCTACGCGGTTTCCCTTGAACCGGGTCGACGCGCCCCCGCGACGCCGACCGATGTCGTGGCGAGCGGACAGGTGACACGCTGACGGTAGCCGAGAAGCCACCCAGGAGTTCAACAGATCGAGCTGGGCGCGAGAACCGGTTGACTCCGTTCCGGGACTGGGTGCGCCGCAGGCCGGGTCTCAATCTCGCCTACCGGATCGTGGTGGCTGTGGTCGGCACGGCGGTGCTCGCCACAGGCATCCTCGCTATCCCCTATCCAGGACCGGGATGGCTAATCTTGTTCGCCGGCCTCGCGATCCTGGGAACCGAATTCGCCTGGGCCAAGCGGGCGCTGCGCAAGGCTCGCGCACGCTACGACGTCTGGACCGGGTGGGTGGGCCGGCAGCCTGCCGTCGTCCGGATAGGAGTGATTGTGCTTACCGGAGCCATCGTCGCGGTCACCCTCTGGTTGGTGAACGTCTTCGGCCTAGTCGCCGGATGGGTCGGTCTGCACGGGGATTGGGTGCAGTCGCCGCTGACCTGATCCTGTATGGTGATGCCGCTACCGCGGTCAGCAGGGGCGATTAGCTCAGCGGGAGAGCGCTTCGTTCACACCGAAGAGGTCACTGGTTCGATCCCAGTATCGCCCAC
>JAICHZ010000230.1 GCA_025924655.1 Pseudonocardiaceae bacterium
TGCCTTGCCCGTCGGCACACCGACCGCGACCAGCGCTGCCAGCGCGCCCAGCACGGCGCCAGCGGCGATTCGCCGGGCACGGCGACTAGCGCCGTGCCCGCCGGGGGTCGCCGGCGCGTCGTGAGGTCGCATCGACGCCATTTTGCTACCTGGAAGCGCGCGCTGTCCGCCGGCTCAGCGCGCGGGCCCTGATCGCCTCGATAACGATCGGAATGATCGACAGCGCGACGATGCCGATCAGTATCAGTTCCACGTGATTCCGGACGAATGCGATCCCGCCGAGCCAGAACCCGAGCAAAATCACTCCAGTGGCCCAACCGACGCCACCGAGGATCGAGTAGGTGAAGTACTCGCGGCGGTCCATCCGGCCGACTCCCGCGACCGCCGTGATGAAGGTCCGCACGATCGGGACGAACCTGCCCAGCACGATCGCCCGTGCCCCGTACTTGTCGAAAAAGGCGTGCGTCTTATCCACGTACTCGCGTTTGAACAGCCGGGAATCCGGCCGGTTGAACAGCGCTGGCCCGGCCCGGTAGCCCAGGTAGTAGCCGACGATGTTGCCCATCACCGCACATGCCGTGAGCAGCAGGCAGACCAACCAGATCGGCGTGTCGATGAGGCCGTTGGCGACGAACAGCCCGGCGGTGAACAGCAGTGAGTCCCCGGGCATGAAGAATCCGACCAGCAGTCCACATTCAGCGAAAATGATCAAGCATAGGCCCACCAGTACGTAGGGGCCCAGCATTCGCAGCAGCTGCTCGGGATCGAGCCAGGACGGGCCGAGAGCCACCGATATACCGGCGTAGGAGGGCGTCACGGTGTCACGGTATCGGGCGCGCCGGTTTGCCGGTGCTGCACCCGCCGCTACCAGGCGCTGATCAGCCCGGCCAGGCCACCGGCCAGCAGCCCGAGTAGCACCGCCAAAGCGAGCACGGTCGAGGCCGACCATCGGGGCTTGGCATGCGCCGGTTTGCGGCCGGACGATCCTGCGGCCGGTGCCGGCGCGGGGAAGCTCGGTGACCCGGTACTCAGCCCCGATGCCTGCGCCCGCAGCGCGGCCGACAACCGCCTGTGCACCTCGTCGGTCACGAGCCCTCCAGCATTCGCTGGAGGGCGTCCAACGCGCGGCTGGCGCTGGACTTCACGGTGCCCCGGCTGACTCCGGTGGCGGCGGCGATCTCGGCCTCGCTCATCCCCCCGTAGTAGCGCAGCACCAGCACCTCGCGCTGCCGTGGCGGCAGCTGACCGAGCGCGACGACCACCGACTGATGCTCGGTGGTGAGCATCGCCAGCGACTCCGCGGATCGTGCGTTGGCCTGATGCGGGGGGACGTAGCCGCGAGCGGTCTTACGCCGTCGCAGCACTGAACGCGAGCCGTTGACCACCGCGGTACGCAGGTAGCCCAGCGCGGCCGCTTCATCACGCAACCCCGACCAGTGCCGGTGCAGCCCGGTGAACGCTTCCTGCACGACGTCTTCGGCGGTGGGCGCCTCGTCGACCAGCAGGATCGCTAGTCGCACCAGCCGCATCCGGTGCTGGCGGTACAGATCCTCCAGGGTCAGCGGCGCCTCAACAGGGTCACCCGAGGGAGGTTCCGCTGGTGCGTCGAGCACCCGCAGGTGGCCGAGGGTCATCTCGACCGACTGCTGCACGGTCAGACGGTGCATCGGTTCGTCGGGGGCCACGGCGGAAACGTACTGGGGCCGCGTTGCGCCGGTCCGATCGCGTCTCGTCGGACGGGTGGGCAATACTGCGGTCTGATCGCCGGCTGTGCCGGCAGCGAATCTGCTGTGCAACCCCAAACCCGTACCGATTACTCGGAGGTCACCCACATGCCCATCGCGACGCCCGAGGTCTACAGCGAGATGCTGGACCGCGCGAAGTCGAGCGAGTTCGCCTATCCGGCGATCAACGTGACCTCGTCGGAGACGCTGAACGCGGCGCTGCGTGGGTTCGCCGAAGCTGGCAGCGACGGCATCGTGCAGCTGTCCACCGGCGGCTCAGAGTTCGCTTCGGGCAGCAAGGTCAAGGACATGGTCACCGGCTCGGTGGCGATGGCCGAGTTCGCCCGGGTGGTGGCCGCGAAATACCCGATCAACGTGGTGCTGCACACCGACCACTGCCCGGAGAACAAGCTCGACACCTTCGTCCGGCCGCTGATCGCGATCTCCCAGGAGCGGGTGGCCCGGGGGGAGAACCCGCTGTTCCAGTCGCATATGTGGGACGGCTCGGCCACTGAGTTGCATCTCAACCTGGCCATCGCCGCGGAGCTGTTCGAAGCCTGCGCCAAGGCGAAGATCGTCCTTGAGGTGGAGATCGGTGTGGTGGGGGGCGAGGAAGACGGCGTCGCGAATGAGATCAACGAAAAGCTCTACACCACCGCCGGGGACTTTGAGTACACCGTTGACGCCCTGGGCGGTGGTGAGCGGGGCCGCTACCTGCTGGCTGCGACGTTCGGCAATGTGCATGGGGTGTACAAACCGGGCAACGTGACCCTTCGCCCGGAGATCCTCCAGATGGGCCAGGAGGTGGCGGCCCGACGGCTAGGTCTGCCGGCCGGTTCCAAGCCGCTGGACCTGGTGTTCCATGGCGGGTCCGGCTCGCAGCTGGCGGAGATTCACCAGGCATTGTCGTACGGGGTGATTAAGATGAATGTCGACACCGACACCCAGTACGCCTTCACCCGTCCGATCGCCGACCACATGTTCCGTAACTACGCGGGGGTGCTCAGGGTTGACGGCGAGGTCGGCAACAAGAAGCTCTACGACCCGCGGTCCTACCTCAAGCTAGCCGAGCAGTCGATGGCCGACCGGGTCACGCAGGCCTGCGAGGATCTGCGCAGCGCCGGCCGCTCGCTGGCCCGTTAGGGCTTTCAAATACGGCAGGATGGAGCGATGAACGTGCACGGCAACCTGCTGGGACCCAACCCGACGCTGCTGTCCGAGCAGCCCGACGCGCAAGCGGCGCTGGCCGCGGCGAATGATCCGGCCACGGTGGCCGCCGCATACCCGGAGTTCTCCGCCGCATGGGCGGCGCTCGCGCAGCGGGCGCTCGACGAGGGCGACGCCGTTGCCGGCTACGCCTTCGCCCGCACCGGCTACCACCGCGGTCTGGACCATCTGCGGCACTCCGGCTGGAAGGGCCACGGGCCGGTGCCGTGGTCACACGCCCCCAACCGGGGCTTTCTGCGCGCGCTTGCCGCACTGGCCCGGGCGGCGGCCGAGATCGGCGAGGACCCCGAGGCGCGGCGGTGCCGGGACTTTCTCGACGAATGCGATCCCGCCGCGGCTGGGGTTCTCGGGCTGGAGTGATCTAGCCGATGGTTCGAGCCAGCTGCCAGTCCTCGGTGTGCCGGTACCAGGTCCAGCGGTCGGTGGTGCGGTGGGCGACGCCGTCGCGCCAGACGTCGGTCGGCTGGCAACCCAGCTGAACGGCCCGCCCCGCGGCACACCGCACCCGGCGGCCAGGCAGTCCACGGCGCACCACCCGGACCATCAGCCCGAGCTCCCGGTCCGGTAGCACTTCGAGTCGGGATGCTCGGCCGCGCAGCACGAGCTCAGCGTCGCAGTAGGCCACCCCGTCCAGCGGCCGCACCACGCCGAGTCCCACCAGCACGCCACCCGCGTCGTCGCGCACCAAGGGCACCCGGTCCGGCAGGCCATTGAGGGCGACCTCGGCGGCCGCTGACGGCAACGTCGGCAGCCCCCACAGGCGGGCCACCGCAGACGACACCGAGACCGGCACGTAACCGACCAGCACCGTTGCCAGGGCTTCGGTTCGCAGCAGCCGCAGCAGCACCGCGGCCAGGTCGGCGTCGGTGCCGCAGACCACCAGCCGGCGACCGTCCAGGCCGGCCAGCGTCTGGTCAAGGTCGTCTCGTCCGGGGCAGGCCGGCACGGCTGTCGGCGTCCCAGCTCCAGGCCATTGAGCAGACCCGCAGGTCAGCACCACAGCCCCAGCCATGTCCACCTCTGGAAAGGTCTACGCTTCGCCTCGGCGCGCCCGAACCGACCTCACTGGAGTACCACATGCCGGCGATCGTCCTGATCGGCGCCCAGTGGGGCGACGAAGGCAAGGGCAAGGCCACCGACCTGCTCGGCGAACGGGCCCAGTGGGTGGTGCGCTACCAGGGTGGCAACAACGCGGGGCACACCGTGGTGCTGCCTGACGGCCAGGACTTCGCGCTGCACCTGATCCCGTCGGGGATCCTCACCCCGGGCGTGACCAACGTGATCGGCAACGGCGTGGTGGTGGACCCTGGCGTGCTGCTCGACGAGCTTGCCGGCCTGGAAGCCCGCAACGTGGACACCGAGCGGCTGCTGATCTCCGCCGATGCGCACTTGGTCATGCCGTACCACGTGGCGATGGATCGGGTCAACGAGCGCTACCTGGGCAAAGCCAAGATCGGTACCACCGGACGCGGCATCGGTCCCGCCTACCAGGACAAGGTGGCCCGGGTGGGGGTGCGCGCGCAGGATCTGTTGGACGAGAAGATTCTGCGGCAGAAGGTCGAAGCAGCGTTGGACTTCAAGAACCAGGTTCTGGTCAAGGTCTACAACCGGCGCTCGCTGGACGCCGAGCAAGTGGTGGACACCGTACTCGAGCAGGGCGGGCACTTCGCGCACCGGATCGCCGACACCCGGCTGCTACTGGATCTGGCACTTCGGCGAGGCGACACGGTGTTGCTGGAGGGCAGTCAAGGCACCCTGCTCGACGTCGACCACGGCACCTATCCGTTCGTCACCTCTTCGAACCCGACAGCGGGCGGCGCCTGCGCCGGATCGGGTATCGGTCCCACGAAGATCACTGCCGTGGTCGGGATCTTGAAGGCGTACACTACCCGGGTCGGCTCCGGACCGTTCCCCACCGAGCTGCACGACGCGATGGGCGAGCGGCTGCGCAAGACCGGCGGGGAGATCGGGGTCACCACCGGTCGGGCCCGGCGGGTCGGCTGGTTCGACGCGGTGATCGGGCGCTACGCGGCTCGGGTGAATGGGATCACCGATTTCTTCCTGACCAAGCTCGATGTGCTGTCCGGCCTGGACACCGTGCCGATCTGCGTGGCCTACGAGGTCGACGGCAAGCGCACCGAGGAGATGCCGATGACCCAGACCGACCTACACCACGCGGTACCGGTCTACGAACAGCTGCCCGGCTGGTGGGAGGACCTGTCCCACTGCCGCACCCTAACCGAGCTGCCAGTCAGTGCCCGCACCTACATCTCCCGCCTAGAACAACTCTGCCAATCCCGGATCTCCGCAGTCGGTGTCGGACCCGGCCGCAACCAGACGATAGTGCTTCGTGAACTGGGCCGATCACACTGATCAGCATGATCATCTGCGCACCTTCACCGTCAGCGCGCCCTGATCCCGACCCATGATCACAGATTGGGAAGAATGAGCCGCGCTCACCGCGGCTAATTCTTCCGAAACGCCGATCATGACCAGGGATGTGCTGCTTGCCAAGCTTGTCGCCGGTGCATCCCGCCGAGTTCGACACCACGGCTGTCCACCGCCGCCCTCCTGTCGAACTCGGCGCCCGCAAGGCTGTTCCGCACCTGAGGACGGGGGCTCCGAATGGCGCAGCGCCGCGCCGGGCTTCGGGTTAGCGGCTCAGGATGGCTTCTTCTAGGTCTAGGTCGTGGAGGGTGCGGGTGAGGATGTCGTCGTTGATGCGGCCGGTGTCGCGCAGTGATACCAGGGTCTCGCGCTCGGCGGCGAGCATTTCCAGGCGTAGTCGGCGGTAAATGATGCTAGGAGCCTCGCCCAGCTCGGTCTCCGGACGGCCCAGCCGCTCCCAGATGCTGTTGCTGCGGTGCTCGGCGGCCTTGCGTAACCGGGTGGTCACCGATTCCGGGGCGCCGACCGAGGCGGTTTCCAACCGCTCCAGGGCGGCCTGCGTCATGGCGTGCACCGCGTCGGCTTCGGCCAGCGTGTCGTGAAAGGACTCACGGCCCTCGACGCCGAGGCGGCGGATCACCCAGGGCAGTGTGAGGCCGTGCAGTAGCAGGGTCGCGACGGTGACGCAGAACGCCAGGAAGATGATCTCCGGCCGGCCGGGAAACGGGGAGCCGGAGTTGGTGACCCGCGGGATCGCCGACGCCGCGGCCAGGGTGACTACCCCGCGCATCCCAGCCCAGGACAGCACCGCGGGAACCTGCCACCGCGGCGCTGGATCCCGGGCCCTGACCCGGCTGGACAGCAACCTGGGCAGGTAGGTCGCCGGGAACACCCACACCACTCTGGCCA
>JAICHZ010000231.1 GCA_025924655.1 Pseudonocardiaceae bacterium
CACCGTGGGGTGCTGTTCCTCGATGAGGTCGCGGAGTTTGGGCCGCGATCGCTGGAGGCGCTGCGCACTCCGCTGGAGGATGGCGAGATCCGGTTGGCCCGCCGGGATGGGGCGGTGCGATATCCGGCGCGGTGCCTGCTTGTGCTGGCGGCCAATCCGTGCCCGTGTGCTCCGCCCGACGAGCGAGATTGCACGTGTGCCCCGTCGGCGCGCAGGCGGTATCTGGGTCGACTGTCCGGTCCGCTGCTCGACCGGGTGGACCTGCGGGTGGCGATGCGTCCGGTTAAGGACATGGGTGAGTCCGACGCTGAGCCGGAGAGCACCGCGATCGTGCGCGCCCGGGTGCTCAGGGCCCGCGAAGCAGCACGTGCGCGGTGGGCAGGCACCGGTTGGAGCACCAACGCCGAGGTGCCCGGACCGGTGCTGCGGCGGCGGTTTCGGCTGCCGCGGGCAGTGACCGAACCGATCGCGGCAGCGCTGCATCGCGGGATGGTCACGGCACGAGGAGCGGACCGCACCCTGCGGTTGGCGTGGACGGTGGCTGACCTGGCCGGGCGGGACCGTCCGTTGGCCGAGGACGTGAGCGCCGCGATGGGCCTGCGAGACCGGAGGGCAGCATGACACCGGGCCAGCGGGAGCTGCGGCGGGCGCGTGCCTACCTCAGCCGGGTCGCCGAGCCGCCGGCCCCCGCGCTTTCCGAGCTGATCAGCGATGCAGGTCCGGTGCGAGCGGCCCGGTTGGTGGCCGCGGGACAGGTATCCCCCCGGGTATATGCGGAGACAGCAGCCCGCCGAGCAGACGATCGGGCCGACACTGACCTCTGCGTCGTTGCCACGCTGGGCGCAAGGTTGGTCATTCCCGAGGATGCCGAATGGCCCGTCGAGGCATTCACCTGCTTCACCACACCCACAGCCCAGGTTGACGACCGATGGCGGCCCCCGGTGGCACTGTGGGTGCGGGGAGCCGGCCGCCTCGACGAGCTCACCGAGCGGGCGGTGGCGGTGGTAGGGGCCAGGGCCGCGACCGGATACGGGGAGCACGTCGCGGCGGAGTTCGGTTACGAACTCGCCGAAGGCGGTTTTGCCGTCATCTCCGGTGCCGCGTTCGGCATCGACGGTGCTGCGCACCGGGGCGCGCTGGCCGCCGAGGGCAGCACTGTCGCAGTGCAGGCGTGTGGCCTGGATCGGGCCTACCCGGCGGGCCACCAGAAGCTGCTCGACCGGATCGCTGGCAGCGGTGCGGTGGTCAGCGAGTATCCACCGGGCGGTTGGCCCGCGCGGCACCGCTTCCTGGTCCGCAACCGTCTGATCGCCGCGTTCACGGCCGGCACCGTGGTGGTGGAGGCCGGTGTGCGCAGCGGTGCTCGGCGCACCGCAGCAGCCGCCGCCGCGCTCGGCCGGGTCGTGCTGGCCGTGCCGGGTCCAGTTACCTCGGCGTCGTCGATGGGCTGCCACCTGCTGATACGTGAGGAGCAGGCGGTGTTGGTCACGCGGGCGGCAGAGGTGGTAGAGGCGGTAGGGCGGATCGGTGCGGACCTCGCACCCCCGTTGGGCATCCCGCACCGGCGCACCGACGGGCTGAACCCGGAACTGCTGGCGGTGTACGAGGCGTTGCCGGCGCGGGCCCCCAGGCACCCTGAACAGCTGGTACGCGATTCCGGGGTGCCGCTGCACCGGGTGCGCTCCGCGCTGCCGTTGCTGGAGCTGCAGGGTCTCGTGGGATGCGGAACGAGTGGTTGGCACCGCGTGGCACCCGACGGTGCTCCATAAATTGGGCGTGGCGGTGCTTGACGTGGCACCGGCGGGAGCGCAGCGTGCGGCGGGTGAGCGAGGACCTTCCAGCGTCGGACTCGCTACCGGACGCGTTGACCGCGCATCGGGAGTGCTTCGCGGCCCATCTGCGTTCGGTGCGTGGGATGTCACCGCATACGGTGCGCGCTTACCGTGGCGACGTCACCGCGTTGTTGCAGTATCTGCTCGATTCGGGTTGCGATGATCTCGCGGCGTTGGACCTTACGTTGCTACGCGGCTGGTTGGGCACACAGCATCGCAGAGGTCACCGGCGCAGCACGCTGGCGCGCCGGGTCGCGGCGGCCCGGGCGTTCACTGCCTGGGCTACCCGTGCCGGTGTGCTGGGCAGCGACCCGGGGTGGCGGCTGGTCGCGCCGCGCCCGCAACGAGCCTTGCCCGCGGTGCTGCATCCGCAACAGGCCGCGGCCGCATTGAGCGCTGCGCAACGCGGCGCCGCCGAGGAGGATCCGATCGCGTTACGTGATCATGCTGTGGGGGAGCTGTTGTACGCGACCGGCATTCGCGTTGCCGAGCTGTGCGGTCTTGACCTTGGCGATATCGACACTCAGCGGCGCCTCGTCCGGGTGCTTGGCAAGGGCGCCAAGGAACGCGCAGTGCCCTATGGGCTGCCCGCGCAGCGCGCGCTGCAGCGCTGGCTCGAGGGGGGGCGCCCGGCACTCGCACAACCGCATTCAGCAACGGCGCTGTTCCTCGGAGCGCGCGGCGGTCGAGTCGATCAGCGGATTGTCCGCACCGTCGTGCACGAGATCGTCGGTGCAGTGCGGGATGCGCCGGATATGGGTCCGCACGGCCTGCGGCACAGCGCCGCGACCCATCTGCTGGAGGGCGGTGCAGATCTGCGCGCCGTTCAGGAGTTACTCGGTCACGCTACGCTCGCCACGACGCAGCTTTACACGCATGTGACAGTCGAGAGGCTGAAGGCGATCCATGACCGGAGCCACCCCCGTTCCTGAGTCCCCCGGGGGTCGTGACCGCGTCCTTACCGCGGTAGCCCCCGCCGGTTACATGGCCGGTAGTGGGACTGCGGGCGGCAGGATCGGGGACGTAGACGCCGGTATCGTCGCGTTGTGGCAGGCCTACGGGCAGCATCGCGACGCGACCCTGCGTGACCGCCTGCTGCTGCACTATGCGCCTTTGGTCAAGTACGTGGCCGGCAGGGTTGGCACCGGACTACCCGCCCATGTCGATATCGCGGACCTGGTGCAGTCGGGCGTGTTCGGTCTCTGGGACGCCATCAGCCGGTTCGAGCCTGACCGCGGACTGAAGTTCGAGACCTACGCGATGCAGCGGATCCGGGGCGCGATCCTTGACGAGTTGCGCGCACAGGATTGGGTGCCCCGTTCGGTGCGCAGCCGGGCCCGCGAGGTGGAGCGTGCGCTGGAACGCTTGGAGAGCCGGTTGCAGCGTTCGGCTACCGACGCGGAGGTGGCCGTGGAGGTCGGCGTCAGCGTCGCCGACCTGCGCGAGCTCTACGCCCAACTACAGCTCACCAGCGTGATCGCGCTGGACGAACTCATGGCGGTGGGTCGCGGCGGCATGTCAATCGCCGAGACGCTGCCTGACGACACCGCCCAGGAGCCGGGCGCTGTGCTCGATTCCGTGGAGAGCCGGCGCCTGCTTGCTGAGGCGGTCTCGCAGCTCACCGACCGGGACCGAGTAGTGGTCTCGCTCTATTACTTCGAGAACCTCACTCTCGCCGAAATCGGCCGGGTGCTCGGCGTCACGGAATCACGGGTATGTCAGCTACACACCAGGGCGGTACTCCGGCTCCGGAGCAAGTTACTGGACGCGTCCGCTGGTTGAGGCGATCCCTCTAATCATCGATCGGCAGTAGGCGCACCCGTGTCCCGGCGAGCAGCCGCAGTGGGTCCAGGTATTGCCGATCTTGTTCAGTATCCGGGGCTGCGCCTTCCGGCAGGCAGCGCAGGACGCCCCAGTGCAGGCAGACGGTGACGGGGCAGCCCAGGTGACCGGGCTGCACGGTGCCGATCTGCTGACCCCTGACCACTCGATCGCCAGCGGTGATGGTTGGTGACACCGGCTCATATGTCGTGCGCAGTCCTCCTGGATGATCCACCGACACCACACCGCGACCGGCTACGATGCCGGCGAATATCACCGTGCCGGCGCCAGCGGCGAGCACCGCAGCCCCAGCCGTCGACGCGAGGTCAACACCGCGATGTCCCGGCCCGTACCGCACGGTCGGCGGGTGGAAAGCCCGGACCACGGTCGGAGAACCGCGAAGTGGCCAGCCAAACCGGCGCCCGGGTTCGTCGTTGATGTCAGCAGCGCGGTGCACCGCAGTGGTCGGGACTGCATGATCAGGCCACCTGGCCTGGTGCGACGGCCTCAGCGGCGCGCCGCAGGTAACCGCGATGAGCACGATGGCGACTACGTTTCGGAACACCCCGACAGCGTCACCGCGTTGCGGCCGGCTGCCCAGCGACGGGGCCGATGGCTGTGGATGAAGCGGGCACTGTGGACAACTGCGGACAGTGAGACCACCTGGACTGCGGTTGGACCTAGGCAGGTCGTACACTGAACCCGCGACTCGCATGCGGGTCGACTTCGCGCGCCAGCGCTGCGCCCTACTGGGGCCTCGGCGTCCGGCGGTCCTCGTCGCGGTCTTGATCGCACGGGGTCCGGCCGCTGGCCTGGCGCCAGGGCGGCGGTCCAACCCGGCCCGCCGTGACAACCGCATGAGCGTGCTGGCGAAAGCCAGCGCGCCTGACACATTGAGGTGTGCACCGGCTATGGCCGTCGTCACCATGAAGCAGCTGCTCGACTCCGGCGTGCACTTCGGGCACCAGACCCGCCGCTGGAATCCGAAGATGAAACGCTACATCTTCACCGAGCGCAACGGCATCTACATCATCGACCTGCAGCAGACGCTGACCTACATTGACCGGGCCTACGAGTTCATTAAGCAGACCGTGGCCCACGGCGGTTCGATCCTGTTCATCGGGACCAAGAAGCAGGCTCAGGAAGCGATCTCGCATCACGCGCAGCGGGTCGGTATGCCCTTCGTGAACCACCGCTGGTTGGGCGGCATGCTCACGAACTTCTCCACCGTGCACAAGCGCCTGCAGCGCCTCAAGGAGCTTGAGTCGATGGAACAGACCGGTGGCTTTTCCGGGCTGACCAAAAAGGAAATCCTGATGCGCACGCGGGAGAAAGACAAGCTGGAGAAGACGCTGGGTGGAATTCGGGACATGCAGCGGGTGCCCAGTGCGGTGTGGATCGTTGACACCAAAAAGGAGCAGATCGCCGTCGGCGAGGCCCGCAAGTTGGGCATTCCGGTGGTGGCCATCCTGGACACGAACTGCGATCCCGACGAGGTCGACTACCCCATCCCGGGCAACGACGACGCGATCCGCTCCGCGGCGCTTCTCACTCGGGTGGTGGCCGACGCCACCGCCGACGGCTTGATGTCGCGGGGCGGACGCTCTACCGGAGCCGATGGCTCGGACAAGCCGGAGGTCGGGGCCAATGTTCACGAGCCGCTGGCGGAATGGGAACAGGAGCTGATGGGCTCAAGCGCCCTCGTGTCCGGCAGCCCAGTCGCTGGCAGCCCTGCCCCTATCACCCCTGCTTCGACCAACGTCGGGGAACAGGAAGTCGAGCCGGCGCGGGTGGAACCCATGGCCGCCAATAACGGCGTGTCGCAGTCCTAAGAGATCGGCTGCCCGATCTCCCTCGATCCGATAACGAAATCTCCAGGACGGTAAGTCACGATGGCGAATTACTCTGCCGCCGATGTGAAGCGGATCCGGGACCTGACTGGTTCCGGGATGATGGATTGTAAGAAGGCCCTGGAAGAATCCGGCGGCGACTTCGACCGGGCGGTTGAGCTGCTGCGGATCAAGGGCGCCAAGGACGTCGGCAAGCGTGCCGAGCGCACCACTGCCAATGGGCTGGTGGCGGCCGAGGGCGGCGTGATGATCGAGCTCAACTGTGAGACCGACTTCGTGGCCAAGGGCGCCGACTTTCAGGAGCTCGCCCGTAAGATCGTTGCTGAGGCGATCAGGATACGATCGGCAGACGCGGAGGCGCTGGCACACGCGCAGCTCAACGGCGGCACGGTCGACGACGCGGTGCAGGACGTCTCTGCCAAGATCGGTGAGAAACTGCAGCTGCGCCGGGTAGTGTCTTTCGACGGCGAGGTTGCCACTTACCTGCACCGCCGCGCTTCCGACCTGCCGCCCGCGGTGGGCGTGCTCGTCGAGTATGACGGCGGTTCAGCGGAGACAGCTCGTGCCGTGGCGATGCAGGTCGCCGCCATGAAGCCGCGCTACGTCACGCGGGGCGAGGTGCCGGCCGACGTGCTGGCCGACGAGCGGCGCATCGCCGAGGAGACCGCTCGCCAGGAAGGCAAGCCGGAGCAGGCGCTACCGAAGATCGTCGAAGGCCGCCTCAAC
>JAICHZ010000232.1 GCA_025924655.1 Pseudonocardiaceae bacterium
CCGCCCGGCCTGGTGATCGAGGACTTCAACATGACGTTCGAGATCTACCAGAAGCGGCTGGGCAAGGTGGCGTTCAGCCTCGGCGCCGTCGCGGTGACCCAGGATCCCGATAACCTCCGCGACTACGTCCGCCAGATCAAGCGGTGGGGGCTGGGTCTGTGGCAGACGGTGCGACGGCATCCGCCCCGGTTCAACCTGTTCAGCGCCATGCTCACGGTACTGCTGCTCGAGCTGCTGACCAGCAGCATGTTCTTCCTGCTGCTGCCGTTGCTGGTGGTTGTCCTCGCCGTGCCCGCGGTGTATCCGGACGCGCTGTCGTGGCCCGGGATAGCGTCGCTGCACGGCGCGGTCGCCGCGCACATGACCCTGCGAGTGCTGCTGCTCGCGGTGACCGGTGCCGACCTGGCGTTGACCTGTGTGGTCGCGTTGATCGAACGCAGACTTCGTTTCCTGCTGCTCTGGATCTTCTTCCCGTTGCTGCGGGTACTCGACGCCGCGATCGCGCTGTATGTGTTCCCACGGGCCTGGTTGAGCTCCACCGGACGCTGGACCAGTCCGGTCCGCCGGGCGGTGGGGATGCGCCCCGCACTCAGCGACCAGATGACCATGTCGGCGGCGGTGAGAGCATCGTCGACGGACTAGACGCATTCACCGACATGAACAAGTTAGACAACGTCACGCGGATCGGGAGTTGCCGCTTAGAGGCATTGCCGGGCACAGTTGAGCCCGTGACGTTCTTGCGGGTTCTCCTCGTGGACAGTCACACGATGCTGACCGATGCCCTGACCGTCCAGCTGTCCACCACCACTGATCTGTGGGTCGTCGGTAGCGCCACACCTGATGACCCACGCCTGCTGGATATGGTCCGCACCCTGCGCCCGGACGTCGTGACAACCGAGATCGGCTCCGCGACGGTCGCGACCGGCGGGATGGTCCGGAAACTGCACGCCGCTTATCCCCCGGCACAGCTCGTCATCCTCACCGCCAGCCACGACTGCGCCCATGCCGTCGCGGCGGCGCGGGCCGGCGCCACCGCCTGGGTGTCCAAGGAGAGCTCCCTGAATCACCTGCTCGAAGTCCTGCGTGGGGTCCCGCTCGGCTATGCCTTCTACCCACCCCGCCAACTCGGCGTGGTGCTGCGCGAGTTGCGCGACGACGTGCGACGCGCCCGCGACTGCAGCGCGCGCCTGGACGTGCTGTCCCACCGTGAGCGCGAGGTACTGCTACACATGGTCGACGGCATGCCGGTGAGCCGGATCGCCTTCGAGTCAGTGGTGTCCACCAGCACCGTCCGGACCCACGTGCGCAGCATCCTGACCAAGCTCGGCGTGCGCAGCCGCCTGGAAGCCGTCAGCGTCGCCCGCGCCGCCGGGCTGCGACCCGTTGCTGACTGACCCGCCGTTGCGGGCGATGGTGACCGGGGGGGCCGGCTTCATCGGTTCGCACATCGTCGACGCGCTGGTGGACGACGGCGCTGACGTGCTTATCATCGATGACCTCAGCGGGGGCACGAGGAGCCAGCTGGAGAACGCCCAGGGTCGTGGAGCACGCCTGATCGAGCTGGATGTCCGCGACGGTTCCGGCGTCGCAGACGTCTTTCAGTCGTTCCGGCCGGAGGTCGTATTTCACCTCGCGGCGCAGATCGACGTGCGCGTCTCGATGGAAGAGCCGGCGCGCGATGCAGCGGTCAACGTGCTCGGATCGGTGAATGTGTTCGCCGCCGCCCACGCTGCCGGCGCGCGCCGGGTGATGAACACCTCCACCGGTGGCGCGATCTACGGTGCGACCGAAGTGGTGCCGACTTCGGAGGATGTGGCGCCGGACCCGATCTCGGCTTACGGCTTGAGCAAGCTCACCGCGGAGAACTACGCCCGCTGGTTTCGCCGGATGCGCGGGCTGGACGTGGTGACACTGCGGTACGGCAACGTCTATGGCCCCCGGCAGGATCCCCGCGGCGACGCCGGCGTCATCGCGATCTTCTGTGATCGGGTCTTGCGCGGGCACCGGCCGATCGTCTACGGCGACGGGCGGCAGACCCGCGACTACGTCTTCGTCAGCGATATCGTGGCAGCCAATCTGGCGGCGGCCAGTGCCCGGGAACTGTCCCACAGCGAGTACAACATCGGAACCGGCACGGAGGTCAGCGTGCTGGAACTCGCTGCGGCCGTCGCGGCGGCGGCCGGCATCGACCCCGCGGCATTCGAGCCGGAGTTCGTCCCGGCCCGCGCCGGCGAGTTGACCCGCAGCTGCCTCGACGTCACCCGCGCTCGCCACGACCTGGGCCTGCCGCCACCCATGCCGCTGGCCGAGGGACTGGCCCGCACGCTGGCGGCGCTAGCGCGCTCGTGAATGGCGTTGAGCGCTATAACACTGTTTCCCACTCACGACCGCGCTAGGCGCGCAATTCGAACGGTGGAGGCGACGTGGTGCGCCGGACCGAGATGCCCATGGTCTCGATCATGTCGTCGACGGTGATGGCTTGCGCGTCACGGTGCATGGCCAGGCCTCGCCGGGCGAGCTCGGTGGCCAACTGCTGCTGGTGGTCGTCGACCTGCTCACCTCGGTTGCTGTCCCGGATGGCCAGGATCGGGTAGCGCCCGGCGTTGAGCGCGGCCAGCGCAGAGCCGGTGCCGGCATGGCTGATCACGAGGTCCGCCTTGCCCTGCGCGGCACCCAGCTCGGCGGCGGGCAACGCTGGCGTGGCCCGGATGGGCAGGTCGTCCACCGGGGTGTCCCCGGTTTGCCACAACACCTCCACCGGCAGCCCAATGGCCTGCGCCAGCGCACCGTCGGCTGCCAGCAATGGCGCGAGGTGCTCGAACAGCCGGCGGAACGGGTACTGGGTCGCCGCACCCACCGTCACCACCACCCGCAGCACCGCGTCGGGCACCCGCGTCACAGCGGCGCTCTCATAACCGTCGAACACGCTGCCGCCGTACGTCCAGCGCTGATCCGCCCAGCTCTGGTACTGGGTGTAGGTGCGCACCCGGGGAGCCCACTGCAGCACGCGGCCGGTGACAGACGGGCCGCTTACCCGGGTGGCGCTCTCGATGTAGTGGCATTCCACCCCGCGGGCGGCCAAATAGGGCAGATACCCCAGCGCGATCCCGGACCCCGTCGACACCGCCCTGGTCACTTTGCGGTGCTCGAGCAGCCGGCGAGCATAAGGGATGCAGCGAAGAACGTCGGGCACGTTGCGCACCCCGACGTAGGGCACGAACTCCACGTCCCGATCCGCCAGCATCGACCGGCTCTGCTCGTTGGCATGGGTCACCCACACCGCATCACCGTTGGGCGGGATCCGGCTCGCGAGGCTGTCGAGCTGGGTCAGATGCCCACCCGTCGTGGCGACAAACAGTGTGGTCATGCGCCCTCACCCCTTCAACCCGACCTGACCCGTCACGCACGCACTGCGACAGCCTCCTTGCAGTGCGTCACACACAGTACCCCAGTAGCTGGCCTGACCAAGCTGCAATTGGTTCCATTTCGCAGCTCGCGGGTGCGCTGAGGTTGCAAAAGGTTCCACTTGACGGCCAGGGGTGGCTCCTGAGCGCGCCAGTTCGGATCGGTAGCGTCGGGGCCGTGAATGTGGCCGCAGCTCAACCGGAGACCGTGCTCACCGATCCGCGTAGCGACCCCCGCTGGCGTCAGCTCGCGCTCGGGCCGCACGGCAGCGTGTTCACCTCGCCGCCGTGGATCGATGCGGTATGCACCACTTACGGGTTCACCCCCGCCAGCGCTATCCGGCTCGACTGGGACGGGCAACCGCGCGCGGGGCTGGCCTGGGTCCCGATCAGCGACATCCGCGGCGACCGGTTGTCCAGCCTGCCGTTCTCCGACCGGGCGGAGCCCCTCACCGATGACCAGGGTGACTGGAAAGCGCTCGTGGACGGGATCATCACCGCTGCTGCCCCGTTGAGCCTGCGATGCTTCGACACCGCGGTACCCGTCGGCGACCCACGCTTCGAGCGGGTGGCCGCGGCGGCGTGGCACGGTACGCCGCTGGGCGGCAGCGTCGAGGAGATTCGCCAGCGGCTGTCCCAGCATGCCCGTCGCAACATCGTGATCTCGGAGCGCGAAGGGGTCCAGGTCCAGGCGCACACCGGCCGCGACGCCGTGCACCGATTCCACGGGTTGCACGTCGGGCTGCGCAAACACAAGTACCGGCTGCTCGCCCAGCCCGTCGAGCTGTTCGATCACATCTGGGAGGCCTTCGCCCCCGACGATGCGATCGTGACGATGCTCGCCCACGCCGGTGACGAGCTGATCGCCGGCGCGGTCTTCCTGGCCTGGGGTGACGCGCTGTACTACAAGTTCGGGGCGTCGCGCCACGAGTACCTGGCGCTGCGCCCGAACGACGCGATCTTCTGGGCCGGGATCCGCTGGGGAGTGCAACACGGAGCCCGACTGGTCGACTGGGGCCTGTCCGACCTCGATCAACCGGGGCTGATCGCGTACAAGCGCAAGTGGGCGACCGAACAGCGCCAGATCGTCACCCTGCGCGCCGGCGGCGAACACGCCCGCAGCAGCGCCCAGGCCGGTGCGATGCTCAGCGAGCTCACCCGGTTACTCACCGACGATTCGGTACCCGATGAGGTAACCAGGCAGGCGGGGGCCTTGCTGTACCGCTATTTCTGCTGAGCCGTAACAGCGTGTTGCTTCTCGGGCCGTTGGGTGGGCACCTGACCGGGCTGCTTCGCGGCCCGCTGAGTGGGCACCTGAGCGGGCTGCTTCGCGGGGCGGCCGGGTGGCGCCACCGCCCGGCCGCGCGGTGTCTTCCCCCACGGCTTGACCACCGAGAGCCCGGTCGCCGCGAGCAGCAGCACCAGCGCCAGCGCCCTTGCGATCAGCGTCTGAATCCCGGCGGGTTCACCACCGCCGGCGACGAGTGAAGGCAACTGCGGTAGCAGGAACGTCAACCCCGCGGCGGTCAACGCTCCAGCAATGCCGCACTTGGCGAGCACCCACCAGTACCGGCCCAGGCCCCACGGGGTGGACAGCGCCAGCACCAGCCCACTGGCCAGCGAGGCGAAGACCACCGGTATCAGCACCCAGCACGCGATCACGGCCATCGCGGCGCCGATCCCAGCCCGTATTGCCGCATTGGCGGTGGACAGTCCAGCCACCTCCAGCGCCACCAATGCGCCGTCGAGTCCAAGCCAGCCGACCGACATCGCGACATGAATGGTGAGCACGGCTGCTCGAGCCTTGCGCGATAGTCTTGGGATCGTAAAAATCGTCGCTGCTATGGCCGTCACGGCTGCTCCCCCCAGCTGCAAAAGACGATCTTTAGTTAACGAGCGCCGTGCCCCCGCAACAACGTCGGAACGGTTCGCAACAAGATCATGAGATCAGTCCAGAAACTCCAACTGCGCACATAGGCGAGATCAAGTTCGAGCATTTCCAGAGTGCCCATGGTGCTGCGCCCGCTGACCTGCCAGAGCCCGGTGAGGCCAGGTGGGACGTCGAAGCGCTGAGCGAATTTGGCTGGAAACATCTCCGCTTCCCAGTCCAAGCAAGGACGCGGCCCGACCAACGACATCTGCCCCAGCAGGACGTTCAGTAGCTGCGGAAGCTCGTCTAGGCTGGTGCGTCGCAAGATCGAACCGACCCGGGTCACCCGCGGATCACTGTCGATCTTCCAGCTACCGCCGACCGAGGTGTCCTCCCCCCGCAGCTCCCGAGCGATGAGCTCACGGTGCTGCGAGTCGGAACAGCCCACCCGCATGGTGCGGAACTTGTACATCGTGAACGGTCGGCCCCCCCGGCCGATCCGGCGCTGACGATAAAAAGCTTGCCCCGGGCTCCCGAGCCTGATCATCAGCGCGATCAGCAGCATCGGGATCACCAGTACCGTTAACGCGATCACCACCACTATCAGATCGACGGCGCGCCGCGCAATCGGTTCCCATCGGGCGGGCAAACGTGCCTGTTCAATGCCGCTGGACACTAAGCCTCCCCGTCGTCATTCCCATCAGCACGAACAACAAATCCCCGGAACCTCGGAACGTCAGATGCGGATCGAGGATGGTGAGGATGACCATGAACGACCAGGAGACCCAGAGCGCTGAGGCCGCCGCAGACAGCGCACGGGGCTGACCGTCCGACGGGTCGTCCGACTGGGCGATGAGCTTGCCGGTCCTGCGCAGCACCACCACCGACAGCCAGCCGAACGCGAGCAGCAGCGGGATCCCGCCGATCCACAGCAAATCCAGATAACCG
>JAICHZ010000233.1 GCA_025924655.1 Pseudonocardiaceae bacterium
CAGTAGTCGGCGGGGTGACGTCCGCCCAATCTGGAGACCGCTAATGACGGTCCACAGGGCGAAGGGGCACAGGCGATGAACGGGAAGCGACCATGAGGGATGCGTAATGCAGGAAGCCGTAGTGGTACTTGACGTTCTCCGCGAGCGCGGCAGGAAGGGCCTGCCGTTCACGCAACTGTACCGGCAGATGTTCAACAAGGAGTTGTACCTGCTGGCGTACGGGAACATCTACTCCAACCAGGGAGCGATGACACCCGGGGCCGGCGCGGAAACCGCCGACGGCATGTCCGAGGGCAAGATCGACCAGATCATCGAGGCGATGCGGCACGAACGGTACCGGTTCTCCCCGGCCCGCCGCGTCTATATCCCGGAAAAGAACGGGAAGCTACGGCCTCTGGGCATGCCGTCCTGGTCCGATAAGCTGGTTGGCGAAGCGGTTCGCCTGCTTCTTGAGGCGGTCTATGAGCCGCGGTTTTCCAACCGGTCCCACGGGTTCCGGAAAGGGCGAGGGTGTCATACCGCGCTGCGGGAGATACACCACACCTGGAGCGGGACCACATGGTTTGTCGAGGGTGATATCTCCGATTGTTTCGGGAGCCTTGATCATGAGATCCTTCTCGGAATTCTGGCGGAGAAAATCCAGGACCAACGGTTCCTGCGGCTAATACGAAACATGCTCAAAGCCGGGTACCTGGAAGACTGGGAATACCACGACACGCTCAGCGGCTGTCCGCAGGGCGGCGTGGTTTCACCAATCCTTTCGAACATTTACCTGGACAAGCTCGACAAATTCGTCGAGCAGGAACTGATCCCGCAGTACACGCGGGGAGCACTTCGGGTCGCCAATCCCGCCTATCGGCAGACAGACGCTTTGCTGAGGAGGGCACGGCGGCGCGGGGACCGGGCGCAGGCCCGGCACCTGATGAAGCAGATGCGCACGCTCCCCTCAACCGACCCGATGGACCCCGGCTACCGCCGCCTCCACTATTTGAGGTACGCGGATGATCACCTGCTGGGGTTCACCGGGCCGAAAGCCGAAGCCGAGCAGATCAAGGCCAGGCTGGCGCAGTTCCTCCGGGAAACCCTCAGACTGGAACTCAACGACAGCAAGACCCTGATCAGCCACGCTCGCACCCAGCCGGCGCGGTTCCTCGGCTATGACATCATCGTCCAACACTCCAGCACGAAGATCACCAGAAACCGGAGATCGGTCAATGGGAGGGTCGCGCTGCGGGTGCCGCCGGACGTGGTCAAGGCCCAGTGCGCCCGCTACCGGCAGCACGGCAAACCGTCGCGCCGGACCCGGCTGCAAAACCAGGATGACTACTCACATCATCCGGATCTACGCAGCCGAATACCGTGGCGTCGTCAACTACTACCTGCTCGCCCAGGACGTTTGGCGGCTGCGCACACTGCGCTGGAACGCTGAGACGTCCATGCTGAGGACCCTGGCCGCTAAGCACAAGTCCACCGTCACCAAGATGGCCGCCCGCTTTCGGGCAAAGGTCACGACCGCTGACGGGCTGCGGACCTGCTTCGAGGCCAGGCGGAAACGGAAGGGCAAGCCGGACCTGGTAGCACGATGGACCTGGTAGCACGATTCGGCGGGATCATCCTGCGGCAGGACCGGCGGGCGGTCATCTCCGACCCTGTCCCGGTCCCGGTTCGCGTTCCCCGTAAGGAACTACTCGCTCGGCTCCGCCAACGAGTATGCGAGCTATGTGAGACCGGCACCACGGTGGCTGTCCACCAGGTCGCCGCTCTCCGAGAGCTCGGGAAACCAGGACCGGACCAGCCCGCGTGGGCCGCACTCATGGCCAAGATTCGGCGCAAGACGCTCATCGTCTGCGCACCGTGCCATGACTGGATCCACGCGAACCCGGTCGCACACGCGGCGTAATCGCTGGAGAGCCCGGTGCCTGGAAAGCGGGCACGCCGGGTTCGGGAGGGGGCCGTCCGGAAAAGGACCAGCAAACGCTGGCACCTCGCCAGACGGCCTACCTCACCAGGAGTCACGACCTGCCAGGGAGGACGGGAAAGCCGTCTGCAGGGCCAAGGGGCACAGGTGACCGGACACCAACGACCAGGAGGTATGCGAAATGCAGAACGCCGAAACGGTGCTGGGTGTCCTCCGTGAACGCGGTAGGCGCGGCCTGCCGTGCGAGGAACTGTATCGACAACTGTTCAACCCGCAGTTGTATCTGCTGGCCTACGGGCGCATCTACTCCAACCAGGGAGCGATGACACCCGGGGTCACTCAGGAAACCGCGGACGGCATGTCACTGGACAAAATCGGACGCATCATCGATGCACTGCGCCACGAGCGCTTCCGATTCAGTCCGGTCCGACGGGTGTTCATCCCGAAACGCAACGGGAAACGCCGCCCGCTCGGCCTGCCGACCTGGACGGACAAACTGATCGGTGAGGTGATGCGCCTGCTGTTGGAGGCGTACTACGAACCGACCTTCTCCGACCGCTCCCACGGGTTCCGTCCCCGCCGTGGCTGCCACACCGCGCTGCGCGACGTGGCAGACATATGGACGGGGACGACCTGGTTCATCGAGGGTGACATCTCCGACTGCTTCGGCAGCCTTGATCACGACACAATGATCAAGATCCTGTCGGAGCGCATCCACGATAACCGGTTCCTGCGGCTGGTGCGCACCATGCTCCAAGCCGGATACCTGGAGGACTGGACTTGGGGGGCCACGCTGTCGGGGGCTCCCCAGGGCGGGTTATGCGCAGCTGCGCATAACGCGCCCTATGAGCAGCGCTGGGTTATGCGCAGCGCCCGGCGCTTGCCGCTGGTGGGGGCGGTGGCGGCGGTCGGACGCTGCGCATAACCCGGGCGGACTCTGATCACGCGGCTCGGCATGGTGCCGGGCCTTCGTGATTGGAGGTCGTTGCGATGGTGGCTGTGTCCGAACTGGTGTCTGGGTTGGATGCCGAGTTGGTGCGTTTGGGCTACAAGGCCTCGACGATGGTGTGGTATCGAGGCTGTTGGCGACGCATGGAGAGGTTCTTCGCATTCCGTGGGGCGCAAGAGTTTTCGCTGGATGTCGCGATGGCCTGGGTCGACCAGGCCTGCGGTGGCTTCTCCGACAAGGAGCAGGCCGGCGTGCTGAAGGCGACCGATGTGTATTTGTTCCGCGTCGCGCAGATGCTCGACGATTTCGCGGTCCATGGCGCGGTGTTGCGCCGCTATTCCCGCACCGTGGACAAGCTGACCGCCGACCAGGCCGATCTGCTGGCGAGGTTCCAGGCATCGCTGCAGGCTGCCAGCTGCGCCGCATCGACGGTGCGGGCCTATGGCACGGTGGCCGGGGAGTTCTGCGCGTTCACCAGCGGGCGTGGCGGCCTGGCCGGGCTGGATGCGGGGGTTATCGGCGCGTTCGTGGCCACTCTGGCCGGCTACCGGGCCAAGACGGTCGAGCACAAATTGTGCGCCGTACGGTCGTTGCTGCGGTTCGCCGCCGGTGACGGGCTGGTCGACGAGGTGGTGCTGGAGGCGGTGCCGGCGGCGAAGTCGACCAAACAGGCCAGGATCCCGTCGGTATGGGACCGGGCCGACGTGGCCAAGATCCTGGAGGCAGTCGACCGGGGCAACCCGTGCGGCAAACGAGATTACGCGATCATCTTGCTGATCACCCGGCTCGGGTTGCGTGGCATCGACGTCAAACGGTTGCGGTTCGCCGATCTCGACTGGCCCGGCAACCGGCTGTCGGTGGTGCAGGCCAAGACCGGCCACCGGCCACCGGGTGCAGCTGCCGTTGCTCAAAGACGTCGGCTGGGCGGTCATCGACTACATCCGCCACGGCCGTCCACGAAGCGACTGCCCGCAGGTGTTCCTGCGGCACACCGCACCGATAGGCCCGTTCTCCGACCAGGATCACCTGCACCAGATCCTGGTCAAGCACGCCCGGGACGCCCACGTGCCGCTGGGTGAGAACCGCCGCCACGGCATGCACTCGCTGCGGCACACGCTGGCGACCCGGCTGATGGAAGACGGCACACCGGTCGAGCAGATCGCCGACATTCTTGGTCACCAGTCGGTCACGGCCACGGGCGCATACCTGAAATCGTCGCTGGGCTTGTTAGCCCAGTGCGCCCTGGACCCGGATGGGCCGGCGTCGGGGGTGACACGATGAACGCCGGCGTCACGCTGTCCGACGCGATCACGGCCCTGGTGGCCGAGAAACGCGCGGTCGGCTACAAATACCACGCCGAGGCGCAGGTGCTGGCCCGGTTCGAGGCGTTCAACCGCAGCGAGTTCCCCGGGGAGGACACGCTCACCGAGGCGTCGGTGCAGGCGTGGATCGTCGCGGCGCGGCGGCGCGGCGTCACGCCCGCGACCCTGCAGAGCCTGGCCGCGCCGGTGCGAGAGCTGGCCCGCTGGCTGGGCCGGCGGGGCGTGGTGGCCTACCTGCTACCCCGCTCCGCGTTGCCCAGGCCCGCCCGGTATGTCCCCCACATCTACACCGACCAGCAACTGGTGGCGCTGTTCACGCAGACCGACCGCTGCCACTACTGCCCCCAGGTTCCGCTGCGCCACCTGGTCATGCCGGTGCTGTTCCGCACGGTCTACGCCTGTGGTCTGCGCTGCTCGGAAGCCCGTCTACTGCGCGTCGACGACGTCGACATCGACGCCGGGGTGCTGCAAGTCCGCGACGCGAAAGGCGGCAAGGACCGGCAGATACCTGTCTGCGAGACGCTGCGCGCCAGGCTCGTCGGCTACCACGCCCAGGCCGCCCTGCGACCGGGCCGGCGGGAGTGGTTCTTCCCCGGCAGCAGGCCGGGCGAGCCACTCACCCTCGGCAACATCGGGCACAACTTCCGCCGATTCTTGGGGCAGGCCCGCATCTCCCACGGCGGGCGCGGGCACGGCCCCCGGGTTCACGACCTGCGTCACACGTTCGCGGTCAACAACCTGCGGTCCTGGTTCGCCCAGGGACGAGACGTCGGCGCGCTGCTGCCGGTGCTGCAGACCTACATGGGTCACTCGTCCGTCACCGACACCGCCTATTACCTGCACCTGACCGCCGAGTCCTACCCGGACATCACCGCCCAGGTGCGGCAGGTCATCGGAGACGTCGTCCCGCCGGTGATGGCAGGGCCGCGTGATGGCGACTGACTTCGCGGTGTTCCTGCGCCGGTTCCTGACCAGCCACCTGGCCGGGTTGCGCGGCTACTCGACCAACACGATCGTCTCCTACCGTGACGCGTTCAAACTGTTGATCTGCTACTTCCAAGACGAGCGGTCCACCCCGCCGGACAAGCTCACCCTCGAGCTGATCGACGCCACCGCCATCACCGGGTTCCTCGACTGGCTGCGCGCCAGCCGGCACAACAGCGCCTCGACCACTAACCAGCGCCTGGCCGCGATCGACTCGTTCTTCTCCTGGATGCAAACACAAGACCCAGCCCGCATGGCCTGCTGCCAAGACATCCTGGCGATTCCCGCCAAGAAACACGACCGGCCCGCCGTGGCGCACCTAAGCGTCGAACAGACTCGCCAACTGCTCGCCCTACCCGACCGGTCCACCCGCAACGGCAGACGCGACGCGACCCTGCTGGCCACCCTCTACGACACCGCGGCCAGGGTCCAAGAACTCGCCGATCTGACCGTCCGTGACATACGCCTGGACGGCCCCGCCATGGCCGCCCTGACCGGCAAGGGACGCAAGACCCGTCACGTCCCGATCGACGGCAACACCACGGCGCTGTTGACCGCCTACCTGGCCGAGCGACAGCTGGACAGCCCCGGCCAGGACGATCACCCGGTGTTTTTCAACCAGCACCGATCCAAACTCAGCCGCGGCGGAATCGCCTGGATCCTTCGCAAATACCAAGCCCAGGCAGCCGATCCCGCGCTCGCGAACGCTCACCTCAGTCCACACATCCTGCGGCACAGCCGGGCCATGCACCTCTACGACAGCGGTGTTCCGCTGCCCTACATCCGTGACATCCTCGGCCACGTCGATCTATCCACCACCGAGATCTACGCGCGCGCCTCCACCGAGGCCAAACGCAAAGCCCTCGAATCCGTTTACGCCGACGTCGTCACCGCCGACCTGGCCGAATGGAACCAAAACCCCGAGCTGCTCAACTGGCTCGCCAGCCTCTGACCGCGTCTGGGTTATGTGCAGCGTCCGACCGCCGCCACCGCCCCCACCAGCGGCAAGCGCCGGGCGCTGCGCATAACCCAGCGCTGCTCATAGGGCG
>JAICHZ010000234.1 GCA_025924655.1 Pseudonocardiaceae bacterium
CGAAGCGGTGTCCGGCGCTTCCCCTGACGGCCCTGCCAGAGATCTTTCCTTCTCCGGCTAGCTGGACCCGCTAGATCGATGCATCACGAGAGACTGGCCCACATCATGATGCTGCAAGCATACCGCGTGTCTATTGAAGCAGCGGGTGTCGATGCCCGTCCCGCCTGGACGGACCTGGCCAAGCAAGACCAGAGCATCTCGCTTTCCAAGACACCGCAATGGGCTGACTGCATATGCAGTTGTGACCACTTCTCAGACGCGACTTTGCTGTTTCGAGGAGAAGATGGACGCCGGCTGATCCTGCCTCGGCTGCGCAATCCTTCGCTCCCGGGGATATTCGCGTCACCTCCGCGCCATTGGAATCTCGGTGCTGATGCGAGCGGTTTCCTCGGTGAAGGAGGGCCACCGTCGCCCAGAGAGTCCAGTGCGCTGATCCAGGAAATCAGACGTCATCCTGGCCTGCGCACCCGCGTCGTGGTGGGTAAGGAAGATGCCCAGGTGTGGGCGTCAGCGGTTCCGAGCTCGGTCTATTGCATCGCGCGGACCGCACAGGTACTCGATCTGTGCGGCAGCTTTTCTTCAGTCTGGTCGAAGCAGTTCACCGGCAAGGTGCGATCCAATTGCCGGAAAGCGGAACGACGGGGCGTTGTCGTGGAGTCGGACAGTACTGGGCGGTTGATTCCGGTCTTCGACGTACTATACCGAAGCTCCGTCGACAGATGGGCTCAGGAGAGAGGTTATCCGTTAACGTTGATGCGCTGGCTTGCCCAGCGCCAGCACCCGCAGAGAAAATTCGCAACAGTGGCCCGCACGTTGGGGGAGTGCTGCACTGTATGGATAGCGTGGCGGCAGGGCGAGCCTATCGCTGGGATAATCAATTTGACGAGAGGTCCGCGCGTCACCTACTGGCGGGGCGCGATGGACAAAGAACGTTCGCGTGGTACCGGCGCGAACGAACTTCTCCATCGTTGCGCGATCGAGGCCGCCTGCGTCGGTGAACGACAGAGCTACGATTTCGGCCTATCCCAAACTGCCGATTTGAAGCGATTCAAGGGTACATTCGGGACAGCGGAGGTACCCGTGCACATTTACTACTTCGAGAGATTTCCTACGGCGGCTACCGAGGCCAAGTGCTACGACGCCGCCAAGCAGGGTGTCCGAGCTGCAATGCGGCTCGCACACACGGGCAGGTTACCCCGAAGCGACCGATAAGATTGACCTGATGACCCGGTCTGGAACTTAGGTAAAGGATCGGTTGTGCCTGATGACGCGGCGGTGCCGATGATGGCGGTGTCCTGCGTGGGATGGCGTCGCATGCCAGCACCTCGACGACCGGAGGCAACATGTGCGGGGGCACCATCTCGGGTCGGTGGATCTGGTGACGGCGCTTGAGGGGGAGACACCCACCACCACGGCGCGGAACTCGGCCACGGTTGCCTGCTGGACGCTGATCAGCAGGGCCACCGGGTTGCTGCGGGTGGTCGTGATCGGCGCGGTGCTGGGGCCCACCTATTTCGCCAACTGTTTCCAAGCCGGCTACGTCGTGCCGAGCATCGTATTCACGCTGATCGCCGGGCCAGTACTGGCGATGGTGCTGGTGCCTGCCGTCGTCCGCGCGATCGGCGCCGGGGGTCTGCCGCGGGCCCGGGAGACGCTCGGCCGGGTGGCCGGGTGGCTACTCGCGGTCTCGTCCGCGGTCGTCGCGTTGTTGGCGATCGCCGCCCCTGTGGTTGCCTGGACACTGAGCCTCGGCATTCCTGATCCCGCGCAACGTGGCCGGGCCCTGTGGCTGACCACGTTGCTGATCCTGCTTGTCGCCCCGCAGGTCCTGCTGAACTGCCTGGCTTACCTGGGCATGACCGCCCAACGGGCGCGTGGCCGCTTCGCGCTCGCGTCGGCCGCACCAGCCGTGGAGAACCTCGTCCTGATCCTTACGGTGGTGCTGGCCGGCTGGTACTACGGAACGGGCCTTGACATCGATCACGTACCGGTCGGCATGGTGATCGCACTCGGGGTGGGCAGCACGTCGGGTGTTGCGTTGCATGCGGCATTGCAGCTGTTCGGTGCGGCGCGGGTGGGTCTGCTGACCGGCCCGTCGAAGCGTTGGCGCCACGACCTCGAAGCAGTCGCGGTGACCCGCAGGTTGGCGCGCTCGGTGGGCGTGGCGGCTTGCCCGGCAGCGGCGATGTACGTGCTGCTCGCGCTGGCCGGCTCAGTGCCCGGTGGTGTGTTCGTCGTGCAACTGTCCTACGCCACGTTGTTCTCCCTGTCCTACGTCAGCGCCCGTGCGGTGTCGATGGCCGCGCTTCCCGGGCTGGCGCACGCCGCCCATCGCGAGGACGGTGTCAGCTTCGGCTCGGCCTGGCGCCAAGGGCTGTCCTACGCAGTGATCGCCAGCTTGCCGCTGCTGGTGTTGCTCGCGGTGCTCTCCGGACCTACTGCGAACATTCTCGCCAATGGCGAGTTGCGCCATGCGGCCCTGATCGGTCCACTCGCCACCTGCCTGGCGGTGGTGGCGGTAGCCCAGCTGGTCGCCGGTCTGTGCGACCTCGGTAGCCAGGCGCTATACGCGCGGCTGGACGACCGCATTCCGCGGCGGGCCAGTGAGGTGGCGTTCGGCGTGACGGTGGTGGTCGCCGCGGGGGCGCTGCTCGTGCCAGCTGATGGGTCCCGCCTCGTCTGGCTGGTGGTGGCGATCCTGGCCGGTGAGTTCGCCGCCGCCGGGATGGTGCTGACGCGGCTTCGTCGGGTGATCCAGCCCGAGCGGTTCATCGAACTCCGAACCCTTGCCGGAGCATTGGTGGCCACGGTCGCGATGGTGCCGGTGGCTGCCGCGGTGTGGTGGATCCAGCATGTCCACAGCGGCGGTCAGCTCAGCAATCTCGCAGTTCTTACTGCGGGTGGGATCGCAGCGCTTGCGGTCTATGCACTAGTGCTACGGGCAACCATGGCGCGACGGACCAGCGCGGCGTCATGATCAGTATCAAGAGAGGTCGACCGCATGGTGCTTTCTCACGGTTATCGCCTGTCCATTGAAGCGGAGGGTGCGGGGGCCCGTCCCGCGTGGGCAGACTTAGTGGCCCGTAATGAGAACATCGCGCTTTCGATGACCCCCGACTGGACTGACTGCATATGCGGCTCCAGCCGCTTCTCGGATGCAACTCTACTGTTCCGGGGCGAAGATGGAAGACAGCTGATCCTGCCTCGTCTGCGGAAAACCGGAACCCCCACCATGCTAGGACTGTTCGAATCACCGCCGCCGGGATGGGGTCTTGGTGCTGATGCGTGTGGTTTCCTCGACGAAGGAGGTTCAGCGTCGCCCGCACAGACCCGGGCCCTGATCCAGGAGATCCGACGCCTTCCTGGTCTGCGTACTCGCGTCATGGTGGGTGGTGATGACGCCGCGGTATGGGCATCAGTGGTTCCAAGCACGACATATTCCACCGCCCTGACTACGCAGGTGCTCGATCTTCGCGGTGGTTTTTCCAGAGTCTGGTCGGAACGCTTCACGAGCAAAGTCCGCTCCAATTCGCGAAAAGCAGAGCGCCGGGACGTTACTGTGGAGTCGGACGATACTGGACGACTCATTCCGGTCTTCGACATGCTGTATCGGAGCTCCGTCGATAGATGGGCTCAGGAGCGGGGTCATCCGTTATCACTGATGCGCTGGCGTGCGCAGCGCCGCGAGCCGCGGAGCAAATTCGCGATAGTGGCACGGAGGATGGGTGAGCGTTGCACCGTGTGGATCGCGTGGCGGGGTGGTGAACCTCTCGCAGGCATCATCGTGCTGACGAGGGGTTCGCGGGCTACTTACTGGCGAGGGGCGATGAACAAGGAGCGGGCACGTGGCACTGGCGCGAACGAACTCCTTCACCGTCACGCGATCGAGGCAGTCTGCGCCGATGAACGACAGAGCTACGACTTCGGCCTATCGCAAACTGAAGAGCTGAGGAGATTCAAAAGTACTTTCGGAGCGCGGGAAGTTGCGGTGCGCGCCTACTACTTGGAAAGGCTGCCGACGGCGGCCGCCGAAGCGAGGTGTTACAACGCCGCCAAGCAGGCAGTGCAGGCTGCGGCGAGGCTTGCGCGCACCGGTAGGTGAGCCGGCACGCCGAGGGTGGCTCCGGCGACGGTCACTCACCACCATAGGCCTGAAAGTGACCCACCGCGATCGTCCCGCTATCCCGCCAGGGCAGCTCGATCGTCGACGCGGATCTGTAACGGAATATTTCTTATTAACGCGACTCTCCGTTGTCTAGCAGTCACGGTGACAGCCCGTTCAGCGCAGAACCTTACGCCAATTGGGTCATACAACTACCCGTGCGCGCGGCGAATCTTCTACTCTCAGTGCTGAGTTAATGTTTCAGTCATCCACCGTTTAGTGGTTTACAACGGTCGCGCGCTGAGGCGCCCCACCATGACTCGACGAGTGGGAGAAGGGGTTGAGGCGCAATGAGCACTGCGTTTTCGCAGGGCGTGGTCTTACTCCTCGTGGCTTGGGGTGTTTGGCACCTGGGTCGTGTCTTTTGGTGGCCGCAGAAGGGCTGCCGGCGGTGCCACGGCGCGGGTCACTTCCGGAGCAGCACGTGGTGGACGGGTCGGCCGTTGCGGAGAATATGCCCTCGCTGCGGTGGAACGCCGTGGGAGTACCGAGTGGGAGCTGCTGACCCATCCGGCGATGACTAAGAGGCCGAAAGGCCCCCCGAGCGGGACACCTCAGCCCGGTGAGTGCGACAGATCACGCCGGCCCACGGTTAGTGGCGTCACTATGCGCAGCCTTGGCGAGCCGTGGACCCCGGCGGCCCGACCGGCGGACGCCGCCCGCGGGTACTTCGGGCTTGCGCCGGGCGAGCAGTCCTGGGCGTAGGCGAACCTGCTGGCTGGGGTGGTGCAGGCGCCGACGGCCTACGATCCGCTGACTCACCTCAACCTCGCCAAACAGCGCCAGCGTGATGTCCTCGACTGGCTCGTCGATACCGGGGGGTTCAGTCGGGCGGAGGCCGACGCCGCGTTCGTCGCCCCGCTGCGCTTACTGGTACCGCAGGCGTAACGACCCGTACGCGCACCGAGGCGCGCAAACACCACTGGCCGACACATACCCGCCGTTGGGCGCTGTTACCTGAAATTTATGCATCCCTCGGGCCTGCCACGTGAGGTGATACGCGGCGAAAGTGACCCCCGAGCAAACCGGCTTCGCTGTGAACGAGGCCGGGACAGGTAGGCCTTTGATGTCCGGCAAGCATCGTCGCTTCATCCCACACCGCCAGCGTCGCGCCGTCACCGTCACCGGTGCAACGCTGGCGGCTGGCGGTCTGCTCGCGGGCACCGCCTCCGCCGCCCCGGACGTCAACTGGGACGCGGTTGCGGCGTGTGAGTCTGGCGGGAACTGGGCCACCAACACCGGTAACGGCTTCTACGGCGGGCTTCAGTACACGTTGAGTACCTGGCACGCCAACGGTGGTGCGGGTAACCCGGCCACTGCGACACGGGAGCAGCAGATCGTCGTGGCACAGCGCGTTTTAGCGACCCAGGGCATCGGCGCGTGGCCGGTTTGCGGGCGTCACGCCAGCGATAATGTCCCTTCGGCTGCAGCCAAACACGCTGCTCCCGCAGAACCGAAGCACGCCGCGCCAGCGCCGCCCGCTGGCCCTGCGCCCACGCCCGCGTTGCCCGCGCAGACAGGGCCCACCATCGATTATGTGGTGGCCGCCGGCGACACCTTGGCGCAGATCGCCACCGCGCAATCTGTACCCGGTGGGTGGCAGCAGATTTACGACGCCAACCGGGACACGGTCGGCGACCCGAACGTCATCGTCATCGGCCAGCACCTGAAGGTCCCCGATGGTGCGGCGACAGGAGTACCCGCGGCCACCCCACCGGCGCTCGCTTCAATGATGAAGCTCGCTGACACGGCGGCTCGGGCGATCATCCCGGCACCAGCTCCTGCCGCCACATTGCCGGCTGCCGAAGCACCCGCTACGGCCAAGGCGCCCGCCCAGGCACCCGTCGAGGCGCCCGCCAAGGCACCCGCGGAGACCAAGGCACCCGCCGAGGCGCCCACGGTTGCCAAAGCACCCGAGTCGTTCACGATGAAGCTGGCGGCCCGCGCGGTCACCGCGGCACTGGCTCAGCGCGGCACGCCCTACGTGTGGGGCGGCGCCGCTCCGGGTGGCTTCGACTGCAGCGGTCTCGTGCAGTGGATCTA
>JAICHZ010000235.1 GCA_025924655.1 Pseudonocardiaceae bacterium
GACCTCGGAAGCGAATGCCGATAGCCGGTCGACCATGGTATTGATCGTGGTCTTGAGCTCGAGGATCTCGCCCCGAGCGTCCACATCGATCTTCTTGGACAGGTCGCCGCTGGCCACGGCGGTGGTCACCTGGGCGATGTTGCGCACCTGACTGGTCAGGTTGTTAGCCATGAAGTTGACGCTGTCGGTGAGGTCCTTCCAGGTGCCGGCGACGTTGGGTACCCGGGCCTGACCGCCCAGGGTCCCTTCGGTACCCACCTCGCGGGCCACCCGCGTGACCTCGTCGGCGAACGCCCCCAAGGTGTCGACCATCCGGTTGATCGTCTCGGCCAGTGCGGCCACCTCGCCGCGGGCCTCCACGGTGATCTTCTTGGACAGGTCACCGCCGGCTACCGCGGTCGCCACCGTCGCGATGCTGCGCACCTGACTGGTCAGGTTCTCGGCCATGCCGTTGACGTTGTCGGTGAGCGCTTTCCAGGTGCCGGCCACTCCGCGCACCCGGGCCTGGTTGCCGAGCTTGCCCTCGCTGCCCACCTCGTGTGCCACCCGGGTGACCTCGTCGGCGAAGGCGGAAAGTTGGTCGACCATGGTGTTGAGGGTGTTCTTCAGCTCCAGAATCTCGCCCCGGGCATCGACGGTGATCTTGCGGCTGAGATCACCCCGAGCCACGGCGGTGGCCACCTGAGCGATGCTGCGCACCTGACCGGTGAGGTTGCCGGCCATGACGTTGACCGAGTCGGTGAGGTCGCGCCAGGTTCCGGCCACTCCGGGCACCTCCGCCTGGCCACCCAACCGCCCTTCGCTGCCGACCTCGCGGGCTACCCGGGTGACCTCCGCGGCGAAGGCGGAGAGTTGGTCGACCATGGTGTTGAGGGTGTCCTTGAGTTCCAGCAACTCTCCGGAAACCTCTACGGTGATCTTGCGACTGAGGTCGCCGCGGGCCACTGCGGTGGCCACTTGGGCGATGTCGCGGACCTGGGCGGTGAGGTTGCCGGCCATGACGTTGACCGAGTCGGTGAGGTCACGCCACGTCCCCGCCACTCCGGGGACCCGCGCCTGGCCACCCAGCCGGCCTTCGGTGCCGACCTCGCGAGCCACCCGGGTGACCTCAGCGGCGAACAGCGACAGCTGATCGAGCAAGCCGTTGACGGTGTGGCCCAACCGAGCGAAATCGCCCCGCAGCGGCTGCTCCGACACCCGTGACGACAGGTCACCTTCAGATACTGCGGCCAGCACCCTCGCCAGCTCGGTGGTGGGCCGGGTCAGGTCATCGATCAGGCCGTTGATTGCGGCGGCGGCCAGTGACCACCCCCCGCCACTGCCGTCGGCGAGCCGTTCGCCCGTCCGTCCGTCCTGGCCGACTGCTCCCCGCACCCGGACCAGCTCACCGACCAGGGACTGGTTGCGTTGCGCGATTTGGTTGATCACTGTCGCGATCCGGCCGGCCAGGTTGGTGTCGGTGACCGCCAGGCGCCGCCGGAAGTTGCCGTCGCGAAGCTCCTCCAGGGCCAGCAGGATTCGTTCGAGCGTGGCCGAATCGAGTGGATCCAGCCGCCCAGTAAGTGATTCTGCAGCCGACGCGGGGTGCGCGCTCACGATGAGCCTCCTAGGACATCAATGCTTAACGCCCGCAGCGTGCCACGATTGGTCTCGGGTTTCGACCCCGCGTTCGATTCCTGGGCACACCGGCAGGGACTACCCTCACTGCGACGCGGTCGGATCTAGGAGGAGATGCCGTGGCATCTGACCGGCGCCCGGTGGCCGAGCTGCTGGTACCGGGGCTGCCCCGGCTGCTTGATGACGTCGACCAAGCCGTGATCGTGGAAGACGGGTCGGGCCGGATCCAGCTGCTCAACGCGGCGGCTCGCCGGTTGTTTCCGCACCTGGCGCTCGGCGATGAGGTCCAACGCAGTGGTGAGTTCGTCCTCGCGGGACCGGGCGGGCGCCGGGTCAGCGGCCGGCTCCGGTCCCTCGCCGATGGCTGGCATGCCTGGGTGGTCGATGCCAACGTCACCGACGATCAGTTCATTCAGAGAGCCAGCCGAGAGCTGGCAGCCGCGGTGGCCCAGGATTCGACGGCGGCCGCGCTGGTTGCGCTGGCGGTTCCGACGGTGGGGCAGCAGGCCGCGGTGCTCCTGCCGGCGGCGCGCGCGCGAATGTCGTGGTGGCACTGCGCCGGTGACGGGATCGAGCCCGCTCAAGGTGTGACCCGGGCGCCGATCCCGCTGGCGGCCCCAGTCTTGGCGGGTGCGCTGCGCGGGGATATGGCGGACACCACGGCGGTGCCGCCTAGCGAGTTGGGTGAGTTGGCTGTGGTGCTCGGGTCCGACGTCGCCGAGGGGGCGCCGGTCGTGGCGGCACCCCTGCTGGGACCGGACCGGACCGAGGGACTGTTGGTCGTGGTCGAGCCTTGCGCGGATGCCTTGCTCAACCAACTGGCGGCGCTGGCCGGCCCGATAATCGGCGCTAGCCGCCGGTGGCGTGAGCAGACCGACGCGCTATCGCTGTTGCAGGCCCCGCTGCTGCCATTGCAGCCTGGCGCGCTCCCGGAGCTGCCGGGGGTGCAGTTCGGTGTGGCGTACCGGGTCGCCGGTGAGCTCTCGGTAGGTGGTGACTTTTACTTCGTCCGACCTACCCTTGACGGCGGAGCCTTGCTCGGGCTCGGTGATGTGTGCGGCAACGGAGCCGAGGCCCTCGCCGAAAGTGCCCGGGTGCAGCACTCTCTGGGTGCCCTGATGGTCGTCGAGCAGGACCCGACCCGGTTGATGTACCTGCTCAACCGGGCGCTGCTGGCTGCCGGGCGGACCGTCTTCACCACGATGGTGCTCGGCGCGCTGCGGCCGGCCGCGGACGGGTGCAGCCTCACCTTCGCCACCGGAGGTCATCCTGCGCCGATGGTGCTGCGGGGCAGCGGCCAAGTGGAGGACGTCGGGGTACCCGGCACGGTGGTCGGAATCCTGCCCGATGCCCGTTTCGGCCGGACCTCGATCACGTTGGCTCCCGGGGACACCTGCCTGCTCTACAGCGACGGTGTCACCGAGGCCGATCGCCGTACCGGAGGTGACCAGGAGCAGTTCGGACCTGCCCGGTTGGCCGCCTGCCTGCGCGACTGCGCCGGAATGACAGCGCAGGCGGTGGCAACCCGAGTCGAGCGCACCGTGCAGGACTGGATTGGCTGCGACGACGGTGACGATCTTGCTCTGCTCGCGATTCGCGCCGTCGCACCTGTAAGTCGCTAGCCCATGGAGCGGCCCGTATTGGGCCTGCGCAGACCTGCCCTATATGGTGACAAGGGTGGACAACGACTTCCCCGCGGACATCATCGGCTTGCAGGTTGCCGAGCATGGACCCGACGCACGCGTGGTTACCGTGACCGGGGAGATCGATACGCTGACAGCGCCGAAACTCGCCACCTTCCTCAACGAACAGCTATCCGCCGCTCAGGTCGTCGTGGTGGACCTTGACGGCGTTGAGTTCCTGGGCTCTGCCGGTCTGTCCGCCCTTTTCGAGGCCAACGAGCAGGCCAACCGCGAGCGCCGCGCCCTGCGGATGGTGTGCCACTCCCGCATCGCCAACCGGGCTCTGGAGGCGACCGAACTGCGGGATCAGTTCACCTTCGCCGACTCGGTCCCGGAGGCCTTGAAGCACTCAACCTGACGAGGCTGGCGAGCCGCAACCGAGAAGTAAAAGGAGTCGACGATGGCTGCTGCAGCCCGGCGCGTCGCACCAACCGGGACTATCACGGATCCGGCTCGATCGCGGTGACCTACGTGGACAGCGGCACCCCAATGCCTAACCACGGGGCGGACCCCAACTCCGATGAGTCGGTGCTGTCGCTTGAGCTGCGCACGACGGCCAGCACCGTCTCGATCCCTACGATCCGCACCGTCGCGGCGGATCTCGCCGCCCGGGCCGACTTCGACCTCGACTCAATCGACGACCTCCGGATGGCGGTCGATGATCTATGCGCCATGCTGGTCCGAATCGCCGCCGCCAACGCGACGCTGTACTGCACGTTCACCGTCCGGCCCGAGCGGATCGAGGTGGCCGCCGAAACCGACGTCGACGACCTGGCGGATCCACTACCCACCGGCTCGTTCGCGTGGCGGGTGCTGCAGTGCCTCGCCGACGAGGTCGGCGCCACATCGGTGCCCGCTGAACCTGGCCGGCCTGGCCGGGTACGCATCACCCTGGCCAAAGACGCCCTGACAGCGCCTCAGCCGTGACCCCGTCCGTGTCCTCGGTCGGGACCGAACACGGCGAATATGCGCACCTGGTCCCGTTGCAGAGCCGGTACGCCGAGCTTGCTCCCAGCGACCCGGAACGGCAGCGATTGCGCGAGCAACTGATCAGCGGCTATCTGCCGGTGGCCGAGCACATCGCGCGCCGGTTCGCCGGCCGCGGTGAACCGCTGGAAGACCTCATCCAGGTCGCGACCGTGGGTTTGATCAACGCGGTGGACCGCTTCGAACCGGTCCGTGGTTCGGACTTCTTCTCCTTCGCGGTGCCGACGATCACCGGAGAGGTACGCCGGTACTTCCGCGACCACGGCTGGTCGACGCGGGTGCCCCGGCGGCTGAAGGATCTGCACATCGTGATCAGGGGCACGCTGGCGGAGCTGTCCCAGCAGCTGGGTCGCGCACCGCGACCCAGCGAGATCGCCGACCGACTGGGGCTACCGATCGCTGAGGTGATCGAGGGCCTACAAGCCGGGGAGGCATACCGGAGCTCATCGCTGGATGAGATGCTCGGCTCCGGAGAGGGCAAGGCGACGCTCGGCGAATTCATCGGCGGCCTGGATGGCGAGCTGGCCTTAATCGATGATCGCGAGGCGTTGCGCCCGCTGCTGGCCGAGCTTGCTCCCCGAGAACGGACGATTCTCGCCTTGCGGTTTTTTCGCCAGCTGACTCAAACGCAGATCGCCGAGCAAGTAGGTATCTCGCAGATGCATGTCTCGCGAGTGCTCCGCCAGACGTTGGAATTCCTCCAGGAGCGCATCGCCAACGCGGATTGACGCTGGAGTTTCGGCGCGACTCGCGAGGGGTATTCGCGGGCGTGGCGGTGTTGAATGCGCTTATCGAGCGGCCACCCGAGGCGGTGTGGGCTGTGCTTGAAGACGGGCACTCCTACGCCGATTGGGTCGTCGGCACCCAAAAGATCCACCGGGTCGATGAGGACTGGCCGGCTGTCGGATCATGTATCCATTACGAGGTCGGTATCGGCCCGATCACCTTCGACGACGTCACTACCGTTCGACGGGTCGAGCCGAAGCACGAGCTGGAGCTGGAGGCCCGAGCTGGCTGGCTGGGCAGCGCTCGGATTTCCTTCGATGTGCGGCCGTGGGGTAAGAACACGTTGGTGATCATCGATGAGCATCCGCTGAGCGGGCCCGGCGCACGGTGGCACAACACGTTCGTTGAGGTCCTGCTGCGATTTCGTAACCGTCGCATGCTGCGCAAGCTGTCCGAAGCTGTCGAGCACCGCATCAGGCGGTAGCTCAGCGGCCGATGGCTAACCGGACGGCCGCTGCGGCCAGCCGCTGGCTGCGGGCCCGGTGGCCCCGCAGGGCGGCCCGCGCGGCGTTCGCACCGCATGCTCCGTGCACGGCGCCCCCGGGATGGGCCGAGGACGACGCCAGGTACAAGCCGGTAACGGGTGTCTCCGGGCGGCCGAGTCCCGGTGTGGGTCGGAAGACCAGCTGCTGGTGGATCGCGGTGGTGCCGCCGTTGATAGCGCCGCCGACGAGGTTGGCGTTGTGCTCAGCGATCTGCGGCGGCGCGGCCACCGTCCGGCCGATGATCTGGTCCCGAAAGCCCGGGGCGAACCGCTCGATTTGCGCTTCGATGCGCCGAGCGATGGTTTCGCGCTCCCGCTCGTCCCACGCGCCGGTGATGCCGTCGCCGCCGGCGTCGCCCCGAACCTGGCGAGGCACGTGGGTGTACGCCCACAGCGATTCGGTACCGGCCGGTGAGCGGCACGGATCGGCTGTCGTCATCTGTCCCACCAGCAGGAACGGGTGGGCTGGCACCAGCCCCATGGCGATGTGCGCGGTGTACTCGGTCATCTCGTCCATGCCGGCCGAGACGTGCACGGTGCCCGCGCCCGCGGTCTCGCCCGCCGCCCACGGCACCGGCGCGCGCAGCGCCCAGTCGAGCTTGACGGTGGCGTAATCC
>JAICHZ010000236.1 GCA_025924655.1 Pseudonocardiaceae bacterium
CTGCGTGCGTAGCTGCTCGTTTCGGCCGCAGACCACCACCGGCACCCAGCCGGGCCAGCGCGCGATGGCAGCCACCGCGACCCGCACTGTGCCCAGGCCCAGCGAGCCGCTGACGACCAGGGCGACCCGCTGCCCGGTGGCCACGCCGAGCTCGTGGCGCACCTCGGCCCGCCGCCGGGTCGACTGGTCGCCGAACTCCGAGCGCACGACCGGACCACACACCTGCACTGGATCGCCGCCCAGGCCGCGCACTTCCCGCGCGGCATCGGAGGAGATGCACAGGTAGGTGTCGGTGGCTGGGTGCAGCCACAGTTCGTGCGCCGAGAACGTCGTGACGAAGGTGACTGCCGGGCAGGCGAGCCGCCCCTGGGCGCGTAACCGGGCCACCGCGAGCGCGGCCAGGTGGTAGGTCGAGACAACGACGTCAGGCCGAAACCGGGCGATGTGGTGGCGCAGTCCGGGCAGCGCCAGCCGTACCGGAATACCTACCCGCTCCCCCGCCTGCTGGCGGGCCAGGAAGAAGTGCCGGTAAACCAGGTCGTAGAGCCAGGGAGCCCGGTTGACCAGCCATGGGTACACGCCGCGCAACCACCGTCCGGTAGGGGCGGGCATGAGCTCGGTCAGATCCGCGATGTCGACGTGGTGCCCGCGGGCGGTCAGCCGGCGCGCCAGCTCCCGGCTCACCTCCAGATGCCCGCCGCCCATCGCCGCGGTCACGATCAGCACCCGTCCGGTACTGGCACTGGGTATCACGCGGAACCTCCACCTCGCACGCCCGCTCGCCGGCCTGGTCCCGCGGGTGACACCACCGGATGCCCGGGATTGCCCGGGGAAAACCATCGTGTGCGCCAGCAGCGCGGCTGTTTGACCCGTGGTGGCGTGGGAAGGTAGTGACTGCGCGGCGACTGGCGGAGGTGGATATGGGGGTGGGCAGTTGGCGGTCTACTCCCTGATCTTGGTTGCCGCGCTGTTCGTGGCGGTCGGCGAGGTGATCCAGCAACGGTCGGCGGCGACCGCCCCACCGGAGCACAATCTGTCGTTGCGGCTGCTGGTGTGGTTGGTGCGCCGGCCACGGTGGCTGGCTGGGGTCGCCTCCTCGACCGGCGGTAATGCGCTGTTCGCCATGGCGGTCGGGTTCGCCAGCCTGGCGCTGGTGGAGGCCGTGTTCGTCGTGCGGCTGCTGTTCGCGCTGATCCTGGCCGCCGCGTGGGGGCGGCACCGGGTTCCGGCCCGGGACCTGCTCGGCGCCTCGGCTATCACCGCCGGGTTGGTGGCGTTCATCTTCGCCGCCCGACCTCGCAGGGGTTCGGTGGTGGTGCCGGACCTGCACTGGATCCTCGGTGGCGGCTGCATTCTCGCGCTGGCACTGGTACTGACGCTGATCGCGAAGGGGTCTAGACCGGCCCGCAAGGCGGTCCTGCTCGGCGCGGGTGCCGGCAGCTTGTTCGGGCTGCAAGCGTCGCTGACCCAAGGCGCGATGCACGTGCTGACGCATCGGGGATTCGTCGCGCTCTTGATGACCTGGCACGGCTATGCGGTGATCGCGGTGGCTTTGACGGGCATGCTGTTGGTGCAGAGCGCTTTCGAGGCGGCGCCACTGCCCGCGTCTTATCCCGCGGTGGTGACTACTGAGCTGATCGTCGGAGTAGCGGTCGGGATCTTCGTGCTCAACGGGACACTGCGGTTGGGCACCGTCGCCGTCGCCGCCACCGCGGTGAGCCTGCTCGTGATGATCGGCGGGATCTACCTGCTCACCACCTCACCGCTGGTCACCGGCCAGCTTGATCGGCTCATCCGGCAGCAGGACATCGGTCTCGCATTGCGCGTCGAGCAACGGCTGGCCCGGGAGCTTGAGTTGGCCGATCGGGCAGCCGCGCGGGTCGCCGGCAAACGAGTCGGCACCACGCTGCTGCGCCGGGAACTGCGCCGGATTGAGGACGGCATCGAGCGGTTGTGCGTGCTGCAGGACGACATCCGCCGGCACCGCGACGCCGAGGAGCAACGATCGCGTGCGCTGCCGGCGGCGCAGCGCCGCGAAGCCGCCGCGTCGACGCAGGAATTGTTGGAGCGCGAGCGGGTAATAGATGAGCATGCGCAGCGGCTACGGGCCCGCGCGCACGCGCTGGCTGCCGCTGGCGGGGTGACGTGGAGTCCCGGAACGGAGGGGTAGCCGCTGTGTCGTCTTTGGGAACCACGTTGATCTCCGCGGGTGCCGCGCTGGTGGCCGGTATGTGCCTGGCAGCCACCGGACTGCTGCAGCAGAAGGCCGCCAGCAAGCAATCCTCCGACGACCAGTTCTCCCTGCGGATGATCTGGAACCTGGTCCGGAACCGGAGGTGGCTGGCCGGGATCGGCGCCGCAGTGGGGTCCTACCTTTTCCAGGCGGTTGCGCTGGCCACCGGCCCGCTGTCGCTGGTGCAGCCGCTGGTGGTCTCCGAGCTGGTTTTCGCTATCCCCATCTCGGCGCGGCGTCACCGCCACCGGCTGGGTTTGCGCGAGTGGGCGGGGCTGCTCGCCGTGACCGGTGGTCTCGCCGTGGGCATCGTTGCAGCGGATCCGCATCGGGGACATCCGATCCAGCCGTTCTCAGCATGGATCTGGCCATTAGTCGGGGTGGTGGCGATCGCTACTGCCGGGGTATTCGTCGGAAAGGCGATCTCCGGGCCGGTACAAGCCAGCCTGTTCGCGCTGGGTGGGGCGACGGTGATGGCTTTGCAGTCGGCTCTGTTCGCCGCGACGATCGCGTCGTTGCGGGCCGACATCGCTCACACCTTCGTGACCTGGGAGCCCTACGCGCTGATCGTCGCGAGCTTCACCGGGTTGTTCCTGGTGCAGAACGCCTACCAGGCGGGGCCGCTGGCCGCGAGCATGCCCGTCATGGATGCGGTGTTGCCCATAGCGTCGATCGGGCTGGGTATCGGGTTGTTCGGTGAGCACGTGCGTACCACGCTCTTCGGCCTGACCGGCGCTACCGTGGGCATCGCGCTGCTGGTGACCGGCATCATCATGCTGGACACGTCGCCGCTGATTCGCCGCCAGCAACGCGAGGAGCGCAAACAACGCGGCGAGGCGGCGTCACCAAGTGCCGCCGCCGCGGCGGGCACTAGCGCATCGTGAACCGACAGCGCCGTGGCTAACCGCCGTGAACTCGGCCGTACCGACGTTTTAGGTCACTCGGGACGTCGGTGACGTCGAGTTCACGACGGACCGTGGGCGGGGGACGGACCCTCAGCTTCGCGCTGCCATCGACCAGACGCCGGAATGTCAGCACCTGGCGGCTGGGAACCCCACCTCCCAGCCACCGGGCTGACCGCGCAGTGGAACAGGATATGAGCGTCGTCGACGACCTGAGTCGGCTAGCTGGGCTGCGGGAACGCGGAGACGTCTCCGCTGCCGAATACGAGCAGGCCAAACAGCGGGTGCTCGGGGCGCCGCAGCCGGCAGCCGGTGCACTCGACGGTGGCTATTTACTCTATCGCCTGGTCGCGTCGTGGATGAGGCGGCTGGCCATGGCGATGGCGCTGGTCGCCCTGCTGTTCAGGGTGGTCGCGGGCTGGTCCAGGGTACGCTACCTCGAGGTGCACGCGAAGGCGGCGGCGACGAAGGACACGACGATCGTCCGGGGGTTCGGGATCAGGGTCCCCGATCCGCGCCCGTCGATCGACCGCGCCGTCCTGCAAGCTCAGGCCACCGCCTACGGGGGGTTCGCGGCCGTGACGGGCCTGATCGCCGTCGGTGCCTTGGCCGGCGCGCTCGTGGTCCGTCCGCCGCGCCAGTCCCAGCAGGATCGTCGGTCAGGCGGGTTCGCAGAGTGACTGGTGATCCGAGGACGCCCGGTCGATCCGGTGCTGGCCGGCGTAGACGTTCATGGTCTGGCCGCGCAGAAAGCCGATCAGCGTGAGACCGGCCTCCACGGCCAGGTCGACGGCCAGCGAGGACGGCGCGGACACCGCCGCCAGTATCGGGATCCCGGCCATCACCGCCTTCTGCGCCAGCTCGAAGGACGCCCGCCCGGACACCATGAGGACACAACCGATCGCCGGGATGCGCTCGTTCAGCAGGGCCCAGCCGAGGACCTTGTCCACCGCGTTGTGCCGCCCGACGTCCTCGCGGACTACCAGCAGCTCGCCGGTCGCGGTGAACAGCCCGGCAGCGTGCAATCCCCCGGTCGCCTGGAACACCCGCTGCGCCGCGCGCAGCGCGTCGGGCAGGGTGGCCAATGTGGCGGGCGTGACCGTCACCGGGTCACCCGACGGGGGAAACCGTGTCCGCAGCCGCACCGCGTCCAGCGAGGCTTTCCCGCACACCCCACACGACGAAGTCGTATAAAAGTTCCGCTGCGCCGTGACTCCCGGCGCAGGCACCCCCTCCGCCAGCTCCACATCGAGCACGTTGAAGCTGCGCTGCCGCGGCTCCATGTCGGGGGAGTCGCAGAAGCGGGCGGTGTGGATGTGTGAGGGGGTGGTGATGACGGCTTCGGTGAGGAGGAAGCCGTGGGCTAGTTCGACGTCGTGGCCGGGGGTGCGCATGGTGACTGCCAGGGGGCGGCCGTTTACTCGTAGCTCTAGTGGCTCCTCGCCGGCCAGCGCGTCGAGCCGATCTCGTTCGCCGTGTGCGGACAGCGTCAGTACCGGCCGCCGCACTGTGACCCGACCCATGGCGACGGATAGCCCTTCCCCGGCATGTCGAAACCCGGGCTGCGCCGAATTGTCAGGGTGGCGTTCCATACTGCTCGCCGAGCGGTGGACCTGGAAGTGGGAGGACGCGGTGGCACAGCGCAATCGGGAGCAACGGGCTGCCGCGGCGGCACGCCGTCGGGCGCATCGTCGCGCCCATGCTGGATACGGCAGTCCCGGGTCCGACGGCTTGGGCTCCGCCGGCTTCGGGCTCGGCAGCTTCGGGTTCGGCAGCTCTGGGTTCGGGCGGGTCGGAACGGGGACCGCGGGTGCCGGGACGTCGCGGGCGAAGCCGTCGGTGGAGACGATCTCGACGGTGTTGCTCAGCGCAGCGCGAGAGCACGGGGCCGGCGATTCGGAGGCTGGGGCGCGCATCGCGACCTTGGTGGCCGAGCGGTTCGCCGACCAGCCGACCCAGGTCGCAGCGGCGGTTCAGTGCGCGGTGGCGCCGCTGGTCACGGCGGCGTGGGAGCGCGGCTGGGCGCCGGAGGACCTACACCAGGTGGGTCGGCGGCGGCTCGACGCCGTGGCTGTCGGTTATCTCGTCGATGCGATCGCCGAGGAGTCCCAGCGTTACGCCAAGGCCACTGTGGCGCAGCGGTGGACCGAGGACCTGGGACAGATCGGGGCGGTGGTGTGGTGGGAGCCCACCCAGACCGGGGGGCATCTCCTGCAGTGGGTCCGGCGGCACGCCCGCAGCCTGGCGGATGCGCTTACCACCGTGATCCAGGTGCTGGCGATGCTGCTGGCGCTGCCGGTGCTGCCCAGGATCATCGCGCCGCCCGGTTGCGCCGCAGCCAGCGCGGCACCGCGCCGCGGCGTCGACCAGAAGATGCTCGCGCGGGTTCGGGCGCTGCTGGCCAAAGCGGAGTCGACCACCTTCCCCGACGAAGCCGAGGCTCTGTCGGCCAAGGCGCAGGAACTGATGAGCCGGTACTCCCTGGAACGGATCGTGGTAGACAGCGCCAGCAGCCCGGGGTCGGACCCGCATCCGGCGGCGGCCCGCAGACTGTGGCTGGACAACCCCTACGTGGCAGCCAAGGCGCTGCTGGTGGGCGCGGTGGCCGAGGCGAACCGGTGCCGGACGGTGCTGTCGGAAGCGCTGGGGTTCACTACCGTTCTCGGCGACGAGGTCGATCTGGAGATCGTCGAGTTGCTCAGCACGTCGCTGCTGGTTCAGGCAACCCGCGCGATGGTGTCCGCGGGCAGCCAGATCTCACGCACCGGGCGGTCCCGGACCCGGTCGTACCGCCAGTCGTTCCTGATCGCCTACGCGACCCGCATCGGCGAGCGGCTGAGCACGGCGCGGGACGTCAGCACTGCCGCGGTGGCGGATTCAGCTCGGCTGCTACCGGTACTGGCCGCTCGGGAACGGGTTGTGGAGGAGCTGCTCGAGTCGATGTTCCCGCGGTCGGCGTCGCGCTCCTACAGCATCGGCAACGCCGCCGGGTGGTACGCCGGCCGTGCCGCCGCCGACCTCGC
>JAICHZ010000237.1 GCA_025924655.1 Pseudonocardiaceae bacterium
ATAGTCCGAGGAAGGCCAGCGTGACCAGGGCGACCATCGCCGCGGCCGGCGCGTAGCGGGCCGACGCCAGACCGCCGGCAACGATCTGGAACTCGCTGCGGAACAGTCCGAACGGCGGCATCGCCGACAGCGCGAGGATCGCGCAGAGAAACAGCGGTGCGGTCCAGGGCAGGCGGTCCAGGCCGCCGCGGATCCGCCCGATCTCCTTGGTGCCGTAGGCGCGCACCAGCACGCCGGCACCGAAGAATGCGTTGCTCTTGGCCGCGGCGTGGGCCAACACGTGCAGCAGCACTCCAGCGAACGCGATCGGAGCGCCGAAGGAGACTCCGATGGCCAGGATGCCCATGTGCTCGACGCTGGAGTAGGCCAGCAGCCGTTTGAGGTTGCCCTGTTCGACCAGGTACAGCGCGGCCAGCAGCAGCGACAGCATGCCGAAGACGAGCAGCACCCCGCGCGGGAAGCCGCCGCCCAGGGCGTTATACGCGATCTGGTAGTAGCGCAGCACGGCGTAGAAGCTGACCGCGAGCAGCGCCCCGGACAGCATCGCCGAGACCGGAGTGGGAGCTTCGGAGTGCGCGTCGGGTAACCAGGTGTGCACCGGGAACAGCCCCACCTTGGTGCCGAACCCGACCACCGCGAGGACGAACGCCAGCTGCACCGCCGGGTGCGGCAGCGCAGTACCAGCGCGCAGCAGGGGAGGGAAGGCCAGGTCGTAGGACGGCCCGAGCACCGATGCGCCGGCGTAGTACATGACGATCGTGGCCAGCAACGCGATGCCCAGCCCCGCCGAAGCGATCAGCACGTACTTCCACGCGGCTTCAGCGCTGCCCCGGGTACCGTCCAGCGCGACCAGCAGCGCCGAGATCACCGTGGTGATCTCCACCGCGATCCACAGCAGCGCCAAGCCATCCATCAACGGCGCGCACAGCATGGACCAGGCGAATAGGTTCAGCCCCACCCAGAACAATCGCGAGTAGCGGGAGAAGTCCGCTCGATCCCGCTCGCCGTGCAGGTACCCGACGGAGTAGACGGCGGCCGTCGCGTAGAGGAACGCGGTGCCCAGCTCGAACACCACCGAGATCGCGTCGGCCCGCAGGAAACCCAGCGCGACCGGCCCGTGGGCCGCGGCGGGCACCAGGGCTAAGGCGAGGCCGAAGCACGCCACGCCGATCGTCACGGAGGCAGCGGGCGCGATCCACCGCGCCGGCAGCAGCGATACGACGGCGCCGAGCAGTGGCAGGACGGTCAGGGTAAGGAGTACGGCTGCCATGTCCTCACCCCCGCAGCTCAGTGAGCGCTTCGGTGGACAGCGACTCCGACTGCTCGTGATGGATCCGGATCAGCACGCCGAACACCACGACGGCGACCAGCAGGTCGAACAGGAACGCGACCTCGAGGATCAGCGGTAGCCCGGCGGCGACCACCAGGCTGGCCAGCGACACCCCGTTCTCCAGCGCGAAGAACCCGATTGCCTGGGAGGCGACGTCCCGCCGGACGATCATCAGCACGAACGACACCAGGATGATGGCCACGGCCACTGCCAGTGCGGCGGCCGGCAATACCGGGCTTCCCAGCTGAAACCGAGCACTGGCGAAGAACCCGAAGGCCGCGACGACCACCGCGAGCAACACCATGCTGGCCACTCCGAGCGCCCGACTGCTCGCGATCTCCTGGTTGGTCCGGCGCAGCAGCCGGAACATCACCAGCGGGACCGCTATCACCTTCAGCAGCACCGAGAATGCCGCCAGCCCGTAGAGCTCGGGCACGTCCCGAGCGAACGCAACCACGATCGCGAGCGCGGAGATCACCACCGACTGCGCTGCATAGAGCCGGATCTGGGCCCGTAGCAGGGTGGCTTGCAGCATGCCGAACTCGATCACCAACATCAGCACGGCCAACGCGGTGGTCAGCCCGGCATAGCTCGACGGTGGCGGCCCGACACCCACGATGAGCGACGCCATCAGCCACTCCCGAAGTACAGCGTGAACACCGACAGGACCGCCAGCATGAAGGCCGCTGACACGAACTCGGTGATCTTGAACAGGCGAAGCTTGGCGAACGAGTCGTCGATCACCGCGATACCGACGCCGAGCAGCGCGCACTTGCCGACCAGCGCCAGGATCGCCAGAGCGACAGCGAGCAGGGTGCCCTCAGCGGCCAGCCCCCACGGCGCGATGAACACATTGATCAGGATCACGAAGAGGATGAGCTGTTTCATGCTCGAGCCCCAGCGCAGCAGCGCCAAGTACGGGCCGGAGTGCTCGAACGAGCGGGCCTCCTCGATCATCCCGAACTCGTTGGTGCCGGTATGCGTCTCGACGGGGATCCGTCCCGTCTCGAAAAGGATCACCATGAACAATGCTGCCGCGGCGAGCAAATGCGCCGGACGGACGATCTGGTCGGCCGAGGCCCGGACGACCTTCGCCAGCGCGTACGGCAGATCGGTACCGGTGACCAGCGCGACGCTGAACACCACGAACAGCACCACCGGCTCGGTGATCGCGCCGAAGGTCTTGGCCCGGCTGGCTCCCAGTTGTGCATAAGGCGATCCGGTACTGGCAGCGGCGATGGCGATGACGAAGCTGGCCAGGGCGAGGATGAAACCACCGCCCAGGATGTCGCCCATGTACCCGAACGGCAGCGGGAACGTGGTCAGTACGGGGATGAGCAGCGGCACTGTGAGATAGCAGGTCATCGCGACTAGCGGCGCGGCCAGGAACACCCAGCCCGTTCCGAACGGCGCCAGTGCCTCTTTACCGAACAGCTTGGCGATGTCGTAGTACGGCTGCAGCACGCGAGTTCCACGCCGGCCCTGCAGCCGGGTCTCCACCCGGGCGATCACGCCGTTAATCCCTGGTGCCGCGATCAGCACCGTCAGTACCTGCAGGGCTTGGACCACCGGGATAGCTAGCGTCATCGCCGGCACCGCCGTGTGGCAGGCCAGCTCGAGCAATGCCCGTCGACCACCCCAGACCTCCTCCACCGTCGACCAGCGCGCAGCGCTGGATGATTCGGTAGAGACCGTCAGCGTCCCGGGTGGTCCGCGGTTTCGGCGAGCCTCATCGCCGTAGCGTCAGTGTGGCCGGTGATCGTGAGCTGACGCAAGCGGACGCGGCGGTCGGCGGGCTAGAAGCCGTACCGGGAGAGGCGCAGGGCGCCGCGCTGCTCGTCGTCGGAGATCGCGGTCAGGGCCGGCACCATCTCGCTGGTGACCACGCCGTGCTCGGCGGTGAGCTCGTCGATGATGGCGAAGGAGGCCGCGATCCGGTCCGGAGCGTCGACGATGATCGTCACAACCGGGACCCGGCGGCCCAGCTGCAGCAACCGATCACCGTGCGGGACATCCTCGTCGTGGAAACCCCACATTCCCCGCAGCGCGGTGGCTCCCCGAGCGCCGGACTGCCGCAGCCGCTGCACCAGCGCTCGGTGCACCGGTTGACCGTCGTGCAACGCCCGTTCCGAGGTGTGGACCATCAGTTTCTGCCACACCGCCATCCCGTGCTCGTCGGTGGCCGGCAGGACGTGCGGAAACTCGATGAGCTCGCCATCTCGTTTGCACACCCGGACCCGTTCGAGGGTGATCAGCGGCCGGCGCAGCAGCCCACCGAGTTCGGGCAGGACCCGTCCGATGCGCTCACCCGAACCTACCGCGATGATCATCATCGGCACGTCGGCGTTGCGCCCGAAGAACCGGGCACGGGTCCGCTGACCATGCGCCGTCCCGTCGACGCCGAGCAGCACGGTGGCCCCGGCGATCCCACGGCGGTGCAACAGTTCGCAGACCGCGGCGAAGGCCGGCACCCGGTAGACGCGCTCTTGGCGGCCGACGTACACGGTCAGCTTGGTGGCCTCGGTGAAGTCTTCGGGCACGCGCAGCGGGCTGATGTCGCCGCGCAGCATTCGTGCTCGCTCGAGCGTCACCAGCCCGCGGTGCTTGATCGCCTGCAGATCGTCGAGCAGCGCCTCGATCTTGGGTCGGGTGTCCACCGCGATGGAGACGATCGGTAGATCTTCGGACAGCGTGAGCAACCGATCCGTTCGCAGGTGGTGCTTCAGGCCGAAGCCCTCCACACCACGCAGCAGGACGCTGGTAGCGATCTCTCTGCGGCCGAACAGGTTGAGCTGGGCATCGGCGAGAAAGGCCCCGCCGACTCGTTGGCGCTCGCCGAAGTAGGTGGTCAGCTTCAGGCAGTCGTCGTTCACAGGTGGCTCCCGAGCAGCCGACCCAGCGCGGCGGCGGCGATGCCGGCGGCCAGACTCACCACGATGTTCGCCGCCAGGTTCGGAACCTGGCGGTCCTCGCCAAGGCGTTGGGTCTCGAACATCCACGTCGAGAAGGTCGTGTATGAGCCCACCGCGGCGGTGCCCGCCAACAGCGCCCGGTCATGGCCTAACGCTAGACCGGTGACCAGGCCGAGCAGGACCGCGCCGGAAAGGTTGACCGCCAACGTCCCGAACGGGAACGCCCGACCTGTTCGGGACGCGATCGCACCATCGACGACGAAACGCAACACCGAACCCGCGCCGCCGATCAGTGCCATCCCGACCCACAACACTATGATCATGTCCGGACCCGCACCCGGCGCACCATGGCGGTGGCAAGGTGGATCGCGGCGTAGCCACCGACGACGCTGGCGGATGCGTAACCGACGGCGAGGCCGAAATGGCGAGCGTCGATCATCCTGAGTAACTCCACCTGCATCGTCGAGAACGTGGTGAGCCCGCCGCACAGACCGGTACCCAGCAGCGGTCGCCGGTAGCTGGACAGCGGCAACCGCTCCTGCAGGCGGGTGGCGAAGTAGCCCAGCAGGAAGGCACCGACGAGGTTCACCCCGAAGGTGACCCACGGCCAACTCGATTCAGCCTGAGGATATGCCTCGCTCAACAGTCCGCGACACAGCGCGCCGACGCCTCCGCCAGCGAAGACCGCGGCCAGTTCCCGACGGTCCGGGGTAGGCATCACGGTTGCCGATTCAAACACGGTGGCCGCCGCGGCTGGCGCCGACGGTCGCTCGGCGCGGAGTTTGTTGATGGTCGCCCGGGACGGTCGTCCCTACCGCCCCGGGCGACCACACCCCCCGCGGGACCCCCACACGAGCCGATCCCTACGGTGTGTCGCTCACTACGGACCCAGCATCACTCCATGAAACATACCAATGGGTGTGTTTGGGTCGCCACCGGAAAACTAAATGCAGCCTAGAGCGCGTGAGGCGGGTAGCTTTCACAGCGTCATGTCCAGCACCGGTCCGCAACGACCCGGAGCCGGCGACAGGGATGCCAACGACGGGGATGCTGGCGCCGGCCGGGCCGCGTTGCAGCCGCGGGCCCGGGCGACTCGGCTGGCGATCCTGACCGCTGCTGCCGAGCACTTCGGTCGCAACGGATACCACGCGACCTCTTTGGACAGCGTGCTGGCCGACAGTGGCGGAACCAAGGGCGCGCTGTACTTCCACTTCGCCTCTAAGGAGGCGCTTGCGCGAGCGGTTATCGCTGAGATGGTGCAGCGATGGGGGGACCTTCGCGGGCAGGTCAGTCGCTCCGGGCTGGACCCGCTCGAGGCGCTGTTAGCGCTGGTCGACGAGGTGATCAGGCGCCTGATCGAAGATCCGATCGCCCGTGGTGGTACGCGGTTGCTCAATGATCTGCCGAAAAGCGCCCAGGACGCCGGTGGGCACCACGGCCGCGTTGAACGCGACGCCGCGGCGTTGTTGGCCGAGGCCGCACAAGTTGGTCTGCTTAAGGAAGGGGTCGACCCCACGCTGGTCGCCCGGCAGATCGGGGCACTGATTACCGGTCACCGGCAGATCTGCGATGCCGTGGAGGACCGTCAGGGTCTACGGCAGCGGATCGAGGAGGCTTGGACGCTGCTGCTCCCGGCGATCGCCGGCGACGAATGGCTGGCGCCTTGGCGTGCCGCACGCCCTTAATTGTCGTGGCATTTTTGGGTGTGTCGCGGCGTGTTGTCGAACAGTTTGCGGTAAAAATTGCCCGGAATTACTTACGCTGATTACGAGGGCCCCGGCGTCACGGGGGCAACGCGACGCCGGGGCCGTAAACCCGATCCGCCCGGGCGCGGTCGGACAGATCGGGGGTTCATTGCGGCAGGGTTGGTCGACCTGGGATCGGCGAAGCCGACCCGTGGGACCGTCGCC
>JAICHZ010000238.1 GCA_025924655.1 Pseudonocardiaceae bacterium
CACTCCCATTCGCGTCGACACCGATTTCGAGGCGAATATCCCCGACCCAGCGACGCCCGGAGCCACCCTCGTGACCCCCGCCGGCGAGGAGATCCGGTATTGCGACCGTGTTGACCTACTCGCGATCGACTCCGACGACGCTTACTGGGTTGTCCAGCACCGGCTGGTCACCGATGACTGGGCCGATCACGACACACTGCAGCTAGATGAGCGGTCGATCGCGTGGAGCTGGGCGTGGCCGCAGTTCTATTTGGGGATGCAGATCACGGGCACCATGTACAACGAGATCCGAGCCGACGCCGGCGATGGGGGCGCGACCGTCACGCAACCAGTTCGGCATCAGCAAGTGCATCACCGCCGGATGTATGCCCGCACCGGCACCGTCTCGGGAGAACGGTTGCAGGCTGAAGGCACTGACGCGTTCCGCCGCACGCTGATCCGGCGGAGTGCGGCGGAGCTGGCAGCGGCCGGCGTTGACCTCGCCGCGGAGGTCAACGCGGCCACCAGTACCAACCTTGAGGTTTATCCAAGCCCGGAACCGCACGTATGCGCACGATGTTCCTACCGCGCGCCATGCCTGATACTGAACCAGGGTCACGACCCTACCGGCGAACTATCGAAGTCCTACCGGCACCGTCCTCCGGAGGTCATCCAGGAGGGCCGGCTCGGCGGTGTGACCTGGTCGATGAACCGCGGTGCGGCGCCACCCCGGTGGCCGAGCTAGCGCAACGTGCGGGTTACGATCCCCCGCTGCCCCATACCCCAGCCGACCGATATCGCGGCTAGGAGTGATCCTGGGCGAACGTGTCCCTGTGGCGCGGCCGGGACCAGGTGGTGCCGGCTCAGCCACGTCGGGCCTCTCACCGGCATCGCGCAGTGCACGCTCGGTGACGTCTGCGCCAACGGCCACCGCTGGCCTGCCATTTCGTCCAGGCTTACTGCCATTGACGGCCACGGGATGGCTGTGCGAACTCAAACGACGCAATGAGTCGCGAACACTGTCGTAGTGCTCCTCGGGAAAGACGCGCAACGCCTCGCCCACCTTGACACTGTGCGCGTTGCGCTCGAACCGCTCAACTACCCAGTGCAGCACCTCGAAATCATCAGACCACAACTCGTCCACGCGATCACCCCCTTTAGTTGTCGGCATGATCAAGTATATTGGAATACCACCGGCGGAGACGGTTATAAGTACCGCCTCCGCCGGTCCCCCGTTTAGGCCGTGCCCGACCTGCTGCCCGCATGCACGGTGCCTTCGGATCAGACGGCCGGGGACTCCGCCTCTCCAGGTTTCGACAGTATAAAACCACATCTGTGATTGCTTTGCGTCCGGACCACCCACCTCGACGCGGCGCGCACAACGGAACGGAACCCGTAACGGTTCAGTAGACGGCTCATGAGATTGTCTGAGGATTGTTCAGTTCACAGCGCTCAGTGGATTAATGCTGGGATCGCGCACGTAGTAATGCTCCGGCGACAGCCACTTGTCCGAGGCTGAGGCCGCCGTCGTTGGGTGGAACACGAGAGTGGGTGAGCACCCGGAAACCGGATTGCTCAAGGCCCGCCACGGTGCGCTCAAGCAACAGGACGTTTTGGAATACCCCGCCGGATAGGGCAGCGACGCCCACCCCTGTCGACTCCCGCAGCATCACGCAGACCCGGATGATTGCATCAGCAACACCGTGGTGGAACCTTGTGGAAATCACCTCCGGAGCCAGCCCTGCCTGTAGGTCGGCGACGGCGGCGCGCACCAGGTCCGCGCCGTGCAGTTGTAGCGCGGGCCCCTTGGTCACCGCGGCCGGGTAGCTTCCTCGCTCGGCCAGGTCGGCGCACTGTTCCAGCTCCACCGCGGCCTGACCCTCGTAGTTGATCGTGTCACGGATCCCGAGCACCGCTGCGACAGCGTCGAACAATCGCCCCGCGCTTGAGGTCAGCGGGGCGTTCACCTGCCGGTGCGCCATCGCCAGCACCGCGTCCCAGTGCTCGGCATGGCGTTGCGCCAGCTCCGCTGGGGCGTCGGAACCGAGATAGGCGGCGGCCATCCGCCAGGGTTGCCGGATGGCCGCGGTGCCCCCCGGCATCGGGACCGGGACCAGGTGCGCCAACCGTTGGAACCCCACCAGATCAGCCAGCAGGAACTCCCCGCCCCACAAGGTGCCGTCGGTGCCGTAACCCAACCCGTCGAAGGCCACCCCGAGCACCGGCTCGGAAGCGCCGTTGTCGGCCAGACAGGACGCGATGTGCGCGTGGTGGTGTTGCACCCCGATGAGCTCAACATCGGGGAGGTCGTGGGCGTACTTGGTCGACAGGTACTCCGGGTGCAGGTCATGCGCGACGAGCTCGGGCTGCACGTCGAACAGCCGCCGGAAGTGCGTGATGCCCTCGGTGAACGAGCGCAGGGTCTCGTAATTCTCCAGATCACCGATGTGGTGAGAGATGAACGCATGCCGGCCGCGGGCCAGGCAGAAGGTGCTCTTGAGCTCGGCGCCACACCCGAGGATCGGCCGGGGCGCCGGTTGCGCCAGGGTCAGCGGTTCGGGTGCGTAACCTCGCGCCCGGCGCACCGGTAGCTCAGCGCCGCGAAAGACCCGCACCACCGAGTCGTCGGTGCGCATGTGAATCGCCCGGTCGTGGGTCAGAAAAGCGTCTGCGATGCCGGCCAACCGCTGGCGTGCGTCGTCGTCCTGGTAGGAGATCGGCTCATCAGAGACATTCCCGCTGGTCAGCACGATCGGCTCGGCGGTGTCGCGGAGCAGCAGGTGATGCAGCGGGGTGTAGGGCAGCATCAGGCCCAGATTCCGGTTGCCTGGCGCGACGGCTGGCGCGAGGGGCGTGTCCGGGCGCCGAGGCAGCAGCACCACCGGGCGCCGCCGTCCCGTCAGCACCCGCTCCCCCACCGGATCGATCACGCACAGCTCGTGTGCGGCCGCCAGATCGGCCACCATCACCGCGAACGGCTTGTCTTCGCGATGCTTACGCGCGCGCAACAAAGCGGTGGCCGCAGTATGGGAGGCCAGCGTCGCAACGTGGAAGCCACCGAGCCCCTTGACCGCCAGCACCGCCCCGTCGGTGAGCAAGGCTGCGGCTGTAGCCAGCGGATCACCGGGAAGGTCGACGCCGTTGGCGTCGAGCAGCCGCAGCTGGGGCCCGCAAGCCGGGCAGCACACCGGCTGGGCATGGAAGCGCCGATCGCCGGGATCGTGGTACTCGCTGGCACAGGCGGGGCACATCGCGAACGGCGCCATCGTGGTGAACGGCCGGTCGTAGGGCACGTCGCGCACGATGGTGAACCTCGGACCGCAGTTGGTGCAGTTGATGAAGGGGTAGTCGAAGCGGCGGTCGGTGGGATCGGCCAGCTCGCGCAGGCAGTCCGCGCAGGTCGCGCTGTCCGCCGAGACCAGGGTGTCCGGCCGGCCGGCAGCGTTGCTGGACACGATGTGGAAACCCGGTTCACCGGTGGGCGCCAGCGGGCTGGTCCGCACCTGCTCGATGACGGCCAGTGGCGGGGCCTGCGCCGGGAGCGTCGCGAGGAACTCGCTGACTAATTGCTGGGTGCCTTCGATCTCCATGAAGACCCCAGCGGTGTCGTTACCCACCCGGCCGGACAGGCCGAGCCGACGCGCCAGACCGTGAACGTAGGGCCGGAACCCCACCCCTTGAACGACGCCCTCGACCCGCACTTCGACTCGGATACAGTGCTGCACAGGAGGATTGTCTCGCCCTTGACAAGATCCCCGCAGGGGGATGCACTGGGCGCCGAGCCGAGGGGTCGGATCTGGCTGCCACCTCGCCCGCCTGCCCTGATCACGTCACGGCTGGTACGTCCGCTTGGGCATCAGGGCCCACAGCGCCAGGTAGACGACGAACTGCGGCCCAGGAAGCAGGCAGGACAGCACGAATATCAAACGCACTGCGTTGGCGTCCCAGCCATATCGATCGGCGATCCCGGCGCATACCCCGGCGATGACCTTGCCTTCGCGGGGACGAGTCAGTGACGTGCTCATCGGATCCTCCTCCTAGTGGCCACCTCCCAACTGTCCCCGCGCACGGACCGCCACCGCGTCGGGTGTGAACCTGGATCTGATGTCAGGGTCACCCCGAGAACTGATGGCGGACGTAAGGGACTGCCGTCTCACTGATCCGACGCTGCGAGTACCGGGCGCATTGACCCGTATGGTGATCGGACGGAAAAACGTGGTTAGGCGACCGGTGCGACGAGGTAAGGTTTGAGCAGAATTCCCAGCTGCAGAGTCAGCATCCGCATCCATGCTTGGCCAACCTCTACGGCGGCTCGACTACCAATTCTTCAGCGTCATCTTTCGCTGCGTCAGGTGCGACGCATCTTGGAAGTATCCAGCCGACTCTGGGCGGGACAGCAGGTAATCGTAGGCAAGTGTGATTACGCGCCTGCCGCGGGCTGCAGTAGCGCACCGGTCTTACGCAGGATGGACGCCTCCCGGCCGCCGAACCGGCAAGCTCCGCCTAGGGATTGGAACTCGGCGGTTTCATGATGGCCGAGCGGCGCGTCCGGCGCCGCCAGGCAAGGTTGGAGGATAATTCCGAGCTGCAGCATGAACTGGTTCATCCAGGCCGCTCCGGCAGCGGAGACGGTGGAGACGTCGCAGGTCTTACCCATCGCCTCGAGGATCTTTCCCTGCACCCAGGCGGTGAGAGCCAGGACGAGCGGGGCGGAAGAGGTATCTGCACTCCCGGAAAGGTCACTTCCTTACTTGGCTGAAACAGTGTGCTGTCCGTCACCTGCCGCCAGTCATACCGGCAATATCGCGAGGTCGCGCGGGCGGTGGTTGAGTCGAGTCACGCCGCTGTCAGTGACCACTACGATGTCTTCGATACGGGCACCCCAGTGGCCGCGGAAGTAGATGCCGGGCTCGATGCTGAATGCCATTCCGGGTTCAAGTACCAGATCGTTGCCGGCGACGATGTAGGGCTGCTCATGCACGTCGAGACCGATACCGTGCCCAGTCCGGTGGATGAACCGTTCGCCGAAACCGGCATTGGTGATCGGCATCCGAGCGGCAGCGTCGACCTGTTCCGCGGTGACGCCCGGCGCGACAGCCGCCACCGCGGCGTCCTGCGCAGCCTGGAGCACCGCATAGCCCGCGGCGGCGTCGGCGTCGGCCGGCTCGCCCAGGCTGTAGGTGCGGGTGCAGTCGGAGAAGTAGCCATCCGGGGTCGGGCCGCCGATGTCGACCACTACCACGTCCCCAGGGGCCAGCACCCGGGTTGAAACGTCATGGTGCGGGCTTGCCCCATTCGGACCGCTACCGACGATGACGAACGCCGCCGAGGTGTGACCCTCTTCGACGATAGCTGCGGCCACATCGGCCGCGACCTGCGCCTCGGTGCGCCCAATCCGAAGCCACTTCCCCATCCTGGCATGCACCCGGTCGATGGCCTCGCCCGCGACGGTCAACGCGGCGATTTCGGCGCTGTCCTTGCGCATCCGCAGCTGCGCCAGCACCGTCGACGCGAGCTTCTGCTCGCAGGCCGGCTGCGCGTCGCGCAGCGCGAGCACATGGGCCGCGGGCATCGCGTCCCCCACCCCAGCCCGGGTCACCGGCGACCCGGCCCTGCGCAGCACAGCGGTGACGAGGGCGTACGGGTCCTGCTCGTCGGTCCACTCGGCGATCTCCAGACCGAGCGCAAGCACTGGCGTGCCGTCGAGGCCCGGCCGTTCCAGCGCCGGCACCACCAGCACCGGGTCACCGTCAGCGGGCAAGACCAGGCAGGTCAGCCGCTCGTGCGAGGCACCGGCGACGCCCAGCAGGTAGCGCAGATCCGGGCTGGGAGTGATCAGTAGGGCGTCCAAGCCAGCGACCCGGGTGGCGTCGCGGGTACGAGCCAGGCGGGCGGTGAAAGTCTCGAGTGGGGCGGGCACACCGCAAGCCTAGGACCGGCCGGGCCAGGTGGCCCTCATTAGGCTCTGCCCTCATGGACGCGCCCTTGCTGCTCATCGATGCCGCAAGCCTGTACTTCCGGGCCTACTACGGAGTCCCGGAATCGATCACGGCTCCGGACGGCACCCCGGTGAACGCGGTGCGAGGGTTCACCGACATGGTCGCCCGGCTGATCGAGCAACGCCGGCCGTCCCGGCTGGTCGCCTGCCTGGACTTGGACTGGCGG
>JAICHZ010000239.1 GCA_025924655.1 Pseudonocardiaceae bacterium
ACGGCGACTGTCCAGCGCCGTACTGAGACGGCGCGAGCGTGGTCCTAGGGTGACCTGCCAGACGCCCCCCGTCAAGAGTGCATCGTCCGATCAGTGGTCGGATGTGCACGATCAGCGGCTATTTAGCTGATCGGTGCAGCCTATCTAGGCGAGCTGACGATACCTGGCGAGAAACTCAGAATGGTTCCGCGTCGGCTACCTTCCAGCGGCCGTCCACCAGCTGCGCGGTGACCGAGAGCCTGCCCGAGGCGACAAGTGGCTTGGCGTCGCCTCCCTGGTGGGCTTGTTGGTCGAGGAACACCACCACGATGGCCCGGTCACCGTCGAGCACCTTGACCGCGAGAGCCGGCACCGTCGCCACCACCACGGCCTGTTGGGCTGGCGCGAGCTGCCGCACCCGAGCGAATTCCTGATGGAAATTTTCGACGTACGGGCCGGTGATGACCGCGGAGGCGGCTCGCTCGTTGTCGTCCAGCCGGGCGTAGTCATAGGAATAGATGCGTTGCACCGCTTCGCGCACCTGGGCCGAGACCTGGGCGGTGGCGTCAGCGTCGACCAACGCGTCGTTGCTTGCCGCCGCGGACCCCGTCAGTTGGTTAGCCTCGCCGCGGAACCAGGCAGCGAGACCTAGTGCCATGAGCACCGCAACGACCAGTGCCACCAGCGTGGCCACCGCGGTCACCCGCCGGGGCAGCTTCGCCACCGTCTCGGCAGGCGTGAGTTGTGCTGCGGTCGGGGTGGTCATATGCGGCTATCTCCCTCTTCCGGAGCCTGAGAGCTCGGCTCCTCACGTCGGGTCTACCTCGGTGAGGTGCCTGGGGTACATGGCCCGGGATCCGAGTAAGCATCGCCGACCGGTGCCAACTTGCCGACCTTCCAGGTACTGCCCGCACGGATCATGGAGAGTTGGACACGCCGGTGCGCGCAGCTCGGGTCACCTTGATCCGCCTGAGACGTGACGTCCACCCCGACGAGCACCTCCGCGGTGCCGGCGCTGTCGTTGAGAGAGGCCACCGCGGCGTCGAGAACCCTCGCGCTGATGACCGCTGCCGAGGCGGTGATGGCCCGGGCATAGGCGTCGCGGTTGGCGTGCAGCTGGCTGAATAGCGACCCCGTCGCGGACTGTTCCCACAGCGTCAAGCCGTCCTGCACCCGCCGATAGTCGAGCGTGTTGAGGGTGACCATGGCTCGTTGCGCATCCCCCAGCACGGCGTCTCGGGCCACACCCACGGTAAGGGACCTGCCGTGCGCGGCCCGGTACCAGGAGACTCCGAACCAACCCGTGGCGGCGAAGGCGACCACAGCGAGCGCGGCGACCGCCAGAATCGCGGTCCGCAGTGGACCGCCGAGGAAAGGGCGCCCCGGGGAGGTGTCCGGGCTGGCGATGCTGGTCATGGGCATCCAGAGTGGGGAAAGTAGAAGTGATGGTGACCGCGGACGGCGCCGTGGCACACCCGCCAAGGAGGTGGTCGGTGAGTACCGCATACGAGCAGGGACACCGGAACATCGCAGCCAACCAGTCCACCTACTGGCAAGGGTGGCTTCCTTCTGACCCGGCCCGGGCGGTCGTGATCATCGTGCACGGCTTGCATGAGCACTCGTCGCGGTACGCGCACGTGGGCATCCGGCTGGCCGCTGCGGGCTACGCGGCCTATGCCGCCGACCACCGTGGGCACGGCCGGTCCGGTGGGCGACGCGGCAATATCGAGCGGATGACCTTGATCGTGGACGACCTGAGCTCCTTTGTGCTGTTTGCCGCGCAGCGGCATCCCGGGGTGCCAGTGTTCATGGTCGGTCACTCGCTGGGCGGCCTCATCGCGCTGCACTATGCCACTCAACCCCATGCCACCCAACCGCGCGTCTTGCTGGCTGGGCTGGTTGTGTCGGGGCCTGCGGTGGAGGTGACGGCCGGCTCGGCGCTGCAGCGACGGCTTGCGGGACTGCTCTCCGAGCTGGTCCCCAACCTGGGGGTCGCGGCCCTCAGCACCGAGCAGATCAGCCGGGACCCGGCGGTAGTCCGGGCTTACTACGAGGATCCGCTGGTGTACCGAGGCAAGATCAAGGCTCGAACCGGCGCCGAGATTCTGGCGGCGATGGAGGGCTTGCCCGCCCGGCTGCCGCGACTGGCCTTGCCGCTGCTGTTGCTGCACGGCACTGACGACCGGATATGCGCGCTGACCGGCTCGACGATGGTGCACGACACCGTGTCGTCGGCAGACAAGACTCTGCACCGATACGAGGGCCTGTACCACGAAGTGTTCAACGAGCCCGAGCGCGAGCAGATCCTCACCGACTTGCTCCGCTGGTTAGACCAACACCTGCCGACCAGATCCGTTCCGCATTCAGCGGGCTAAGCGGGGCCGTCGAGGCCCCGATAGCCCGCTGCGCCCGCTGAATGCGGTTATGGGCGGTCTCAGGTCAGGCTGACCTTGGCGCCGGCTTCCTCCAACTTCGCCTTGGCTGCGTCGGCCTGGTCCTTCGGGACGCCCTCCAGCACTGGCTTCGGAGCGCTCTCGACGAGGTCCTTCGCCTCCTTGAGGCCCAGCCCGGAAACGACCTCTCGAACCACCTTGATGACCTGGATCTTCTTCTCGCCGATCGCCTCGAGGACGACGTTGAACTCGTCTTTCTCCTCCACGACCGGGGCGTCCGCAGCTCCACCGGCTGGACCCGCCGCCACCGCGATGGGCGCAGCGGCGGTGACATCGAAGGTGTCCTCGAACCTCTTCACGAAATCGCTCAGCTCGAGCAGGGTCATGTCCTTGAATGCATCGAGCAGCTCGTCGGTGCTCATCTTCGCCATGATGGCGTCTCTCCTTCTGGTCATCTTCTGTCGTCAACTGGAGCCGGGGTCGATCAGTGCGGGACGGTCAATCGGTGGCGCGCTCGTCGGCCGGCTGCTGGTCTTGCTGCTGATCTTGCTGCTGGTCTTGCTGCTTGTCGCGCAGGGCGGCGGCCAGCCGGGCAACCTGGGAGGCCGGCTCCGCGAACAGTCTTGCCGCCTTAGAGAGATTCGCCTTCATCGCGCCGGCCAGCTTGGCCAGCAGCACCTCGCGAGACTCCAGGTCCGCCATCTGGCCGACCTCGGCAACCGTCAACGCGCGACCGTCCAGGTAACCACCCTTGATCACCAGAGCGTTGTGTTCTCTGGCGAAATCACGCAGCGTCTTCGCCGCGAGAACCGGCTCGCCATGGACGAATGCGATCGCGGTCGGGCCGATGAACAGCTCATCCAGGCCGTCGACACCGGCATCCCGGGCGGCACGCGAAATCAAGGTGTTCTTCGCGACCCGGTAGGTGGTGGTACTCCCGAGGGACCGCCGTAGGTTGGTCAGTTGTGTCACGGACAAGCCGCGGTACTCGGTTACGACTGCAGCACTGGCGCTGCGGAATTGATCCGCGATATCGGCAACGGCGTCGACCTTGTCCGGTCTAGCCATGGATCGCCTCCTCGGTTGGACTGCCGGCTGCGCCGGCGGGGGTTGGACTGCCGGCTGCGCCGGCGGGGGTTGGAGTGCCCGTACCCGGGCCCGAAAAAGACGAACGCCCCGACGCAGTAGGCGCGGGGCGTAGCCAGCGGCGCGCGATGGCGCAGCGTGACAGCATAACCACGTCCTCCTGCGCGGGCCGCCCACAATCGCGGGGCCTTCGTCCGCACCAATGGCGCGGAGACCAGCGGTCTACGGTGGAACCAGGCACTACTCTAGGCCAACCACGCCACCGCCCCCACATCGCCCCTAGCCAACCACTGCAAAAGGTTCCACTTGGCGATAGTGATCTGCAGGAAACCAGCAAAAGGTTCCATTTGACGGAAGGAAGAGCTTGACTTAGGCGGTCAGATCGTCGGTCAGCAGATTGCGGGTGCGGTTGGGGTCGACGGGGATGCCCGGGCCCATAGTGGTGGAAAAGTTAATCTTCTTCAGGTAGCGACCCTTCGCGGCCGACGGCTTGCTTCGCAGCACCTCGTCCAGTGCAGCGGCATAGTTCTCCACCAGTTTATTCGTGTCGAAGGACACCTTGCCGATGATCAGATGGAGATTGGCCTGCTTGTCCACCCGGAAGTTAATCTTGCCGCCCTTGATGTCCACGATCGCCTTGGCGACGTCGGGGGTGACGGTGCCGGTCTTAGGGTTCGGCATCAGGCCCCGGGGACCGAGGATCCTGGCGATCCGACCGACCTTGGCCATCTGGTCCGGCGCTGCGATCGCGGCATCGAAGTCCAGCCAGCCGCCCTGGATGCGCTCGATGAGATCGTCCGAACCGACCACGTCAGCACCCGCGGCGGCCGCCTCAGCGGCCCGGTCCCCGGTAGCGAAGACGATGACACGGACGGTCTTGCCGGTGCCGTGCGGCAGATTGACCGTGCCACGTACCATCTGGTCGGCTTTGCGGGGATCAACGCCCAACTGCATGGCCACCTCGACGGTGGCATCCATCTTGCTCGGGGACGTCTCCTTAGCCAGCGCCGCAGCCTCCAGGGGGCTGTAGAACCGGCTCCGGTCGACCTTCTCGGCCGCTTGGCGGTAGGCCTTGCTGCGCTTCATATCACTGTCCTTCTTCGCTGGATCAGTCGTGGTAGGGGCCAGCGCTGGCCCTCCCACACGTACTCGGTATCGCTATGACAACCCTACGGTTCCCGAACTCCACAGCAGAGCTGTGAAATGCCCAACCGAACAGCTCTGCTGTGCAGTTCGGGAGCATCGCAGCGACCATTCTAGTCGACTACGGTGATACCCATCGAGCGGGCAGTCCCAGAAATGATCTTGATTGCGGCGTCGATGTCGTTGGCGTTGAGGTCTTCGAGCTTACGCTCGGCGATGGCTCGGACCTGGTCCCGGCCGACTCTGGCTACCTTGGTCTTGTGCGGTTCCGCCGAGCCCTTGGCCACCCCCGCCGCCTTGAGCAGCAGCACCGAGGCAGGCGGTGTCTTGAGCACGAAGTCGAAGGAGCGGTCCTCGAATACCGAGATCACCGCGGGTACTACCTCACCACGGTTGTTCTGCGTCGCGGCGTTGTAGGCCTTGCAGAACTCCATGATGTTCAGACCGTGCGGACCCAGCGCCTGCCCGACCGAGGCGGGGTTCGCGGTGCCGGCCTCTAGTGCGAGCTTCACGGTCGCCGTGAGCCTCTTGCGCTTCTTCTTGGGGGGCATGGTTTCTTCCTCGCACTCGGCGTATTCCTGACCGGCGCCGTGCCGGTCAGATCTTGGCGACCTGGCTAAACGATAGTTCGACCGGAGTTTCCCGACCAAAGATCGACACCAACACCTTGAGTTTCTGGGCGTCGACGTTGACCTCGTTGATCGTCGCCGGCAATGTGGCGAACGGACCGTCCATCACGGTGACCGACTCGCCCACCTCGAAGTCCACCTCGATTACCGGCTTACCGCCACCGAGGCCTGCGGCGTGCTTGCCTGCACCGACCGGCACCTTGGGCTGCGCTACTCGCGGCGCGAGGAACTTCAGTACATCGTCCAAGGTCAGCGGCGAGGGCCGGGAGGTGGCTCCGACGAACCCGGTGACCCCCGGCGTATTGCGCACAGCGCTCCAGGAGGCATCGTTGAGCTCCATCCGGACCAGGATGTACCCGGGCAGCACCTTGCGCTGCACCTGCTTACGCTGGCCGTTCTTGATCTCGGTGACCTCTTCGGTGGGCACTTCCACCTGGAAGATGTAGTCCTCGACATCCAGGGTCTGGATGCGGGTCTCCAGATTCGCCTTGACCTTGTTCTCGTAGCCGGCGTAGGAGTGCACCACGTACCACTCGCCGGGGGCGGTGGCCAGCGCGGATCGGAGCTCATCGACCGGGTCCGCAGCTTCCGGCGACTCGACTCCAGCCGCCGCTGCGAGCTGATCGGCGTCATCATCGATCTCGACGACATCGAATGATTCGACGTCGGATGCATCGGTCTCGGATGCACCGGCTTCTAGCGCATCGGCCTCGGACGTATCAACGTCGGTTGGATCGGCGCCGAACGGTCCGGTCAGCTCCTGGCGGTCGCCGGTGGAAGTTTCGTCTGTGGAAGTTCCTGGGGCGGAGCCTCCTCCTGTGGAAGTTCCTGGGGCGGAGCCTCCTCCTGTGGAAGTTCCTGGGGCGGAGCCTCCTCCTGTGGAAGTTCCTGGGGCGGAGCCTCCTCCTGG
>JAICHZ010000240.1 GCA_025924655.1 Pseudonocardiaceae bacterium
GATCGACCGGCTCTACTCGGCGCACGATCTCCTCAGCGAGCTCGGTCTCCCCGGTGGTGGGAGCGCCGAAGGACAGCCCCCTGGTGACGGCCGCCTGTACCGCTTGCACCACCGCGGGATGCGCGTGGCCCAAAATCATCGGACCCCAGGATGAGACCAGATCGACGTAACGGTTGCCGTCGGCATCCCACAGATAGGCTCCCGCTGCTCGGACCATGAAGCGCGGCGTGCCGCCGACCGCGCCGAACGCTCGCACCGGAGAGTTCACCCCGCCGGGGATCACAGCGCAGGCCCGAGCAAACAGCCGAGCCGACTCGGGGGCTGTCATCGGTAGTGCTGTCGGGCTGCTTGCGCCGTCATCCGTCGTCCCGCGTCGAGCAACAGGATCCCCGCCAGCGTGACTGCGCCGACGGCCATCGCCCACCAGCGGCCCTCGATGCGGTAGAGCGCAATGCCACGGCGCGTCGTGGTGAGCACGACGCCGCGGTGCCAGCACCACCAGGTCAACCCGCCCAGCACGATCGCGACCAACACCTCGGCCACCGCCCGCAGCGGGCTACGCCCCGCCCACGTTGCGAAACCCACACCTGCACCCTGCCATGGCACCTCCTTCAGGCGGTCAGCAGGGACTTCATCGCGGGTGACACCTCGTGGTGATCGCCGAAACTGAGGTCTCACCGTTCAGATATGCACGCTCAGGGCTCACTTTTGGCGATCACCGAGCGGCACTGCAGCTGAAACGCCGGGGACTGTCGGTGATCGCTGGCAGTGTGGTGAGCCGTGACTCGAGATATCGACATCGATCGACTGCTCCGCCGCCAGCACGGCGCTGTGAGTCGGGCGCAGCTACGCGAGCGTGGAGTCAACGCGAACTCCATCGATACTTGGGTCCGACGTGGTCGACTACGGCGGATCCTCCCGAGCGTCTACTGCACCGGCCCGCCGTCGCTGGCCGCCCGAGCGCATGCCGCGCACCTGTGGCAACCAAAGGGTGTGGTCAGTCATCTCGCCGCCGCCCACCTGTGGCAAATGGCGGTCGATGAGCCTGCAGTCGTGCACCTGACGGTGCCGCTGGGCTTGGTGCGCGCATCGCCCGTGCCATGGCTGCGACTGTTTCGCCGGGACACGCCGCGCGACCGGCGTAGCACCGTTGGTGGGCTGCCGGTCACCGATGTGCCTCGCACCGTCTTCGACTGTCTTGTGCTGCTCGACAACGCTGCGTGCGCCGCCCTGCTCGACCATGCCACGGCGACGTTGACTTCGGAGCGTGCCCTGCGCATGCGGTACCTTGAAGATCTTGGGCTACGCGGCTCACCTCGCATCGCTGCGCAGCTGGCATCCCTGGTGCCAGGCGCGGCGTCCGCACCCGAGCGCCTGCTCGCCCACGGTCTGAACTCGGCAGGCCTTACCGACTTCCTGGTCAACGAGCCGGTTCACGGGTACATCGCGGACTTTCTCGATCCCGCGCGGAGGCTGATCCTTGAGGTGGACGGGTACCGCACCCACGGCACCTGGATCGCCTTTCAGAACGACCGGACCCGGCAGAACGTGCTGGTGGCGCACGGTTACACCGTTTTGCGCTACACCGCCCACGATGTCCGCACCCGGTTGGCAGCGATCCTCGACGAGGTCACCGACATAGTCGTCCGGACCAGCCAGCAGACCTCATGATCGTCGAAACTGAGCGTTGGCTGTGCAAAATTGAACGGTCAGAGCTCAGTTGCGGCGATCATGGTCGGCGTTGCCGCTCGGCAGCGAGCCCGGAGGCCGCTGGGGCACCCCGGCTGGCCACGCCCGGTGATCAGCGCAACCAGCCGGCAGCCTGCACTGCCCAATAGGTCAGCACCAGATCAGCACCGGCCCGGCGGATGGAGGTCAGCGTCTCCAGCACGGTGCGCCGCCGGTCCAACCAGCCGCGCGCCACCGCGGCCTCGACCATCGAGTACTCACCGGAGACCTGATAGGCGGCGACCGGGACGTCGGCGATCTCGGCGACTGAGCGCAACACGTCGAGATAGGACATCGCGGGCTTGACCATCACGATGTCGGCGCCTTCGGCGAGATCCAGCGCCGTCTCGCGCAGCGCCTCGCGTGCGTTGGCAGGGTCTTGCTGATAGGTCAGCCGGTCGCCACTCAGCTGGGACTCCACCGCCTCGCGAAACGGCCCGTAGAACGCCGAGGCGTACTTGGCGCTGTAGGCCAGGATTCCGGCATCGTGGTGACCTGCGGCGTCCAGGGCCGCCCGGATCGCCCCGACCTGACCGTCCATCATCCCGCTGGGCCCTACCAGGTGCGCCCCGGCCTCCACTTGCGCGACCGCCATCTGCCCGTACACCGTCAGCGTCGCGTCGTTGCCCACCCGACCGGCCGCGTCCAGCAGCCCGCAGTGCCCGTGATCGGTGAACTCGTCCAAGCATGTGTCAGCCATGATCACGATGTCGTCACCGACCTCGGCGCGCACGTCCCGCAATGCGGTGTTGAGCACGCCCTCCGGGTCGATCCCACCGGAGCCGGTGGCGTCCCTGGTAACGGGCACACCGAACAGCATGATCCCGCCTACCCCGGCACCCGCCGCCTCGGCCGCGGCCTTGCGTAGCGAGTCCCGGGTGTGTTGCACCACGCCAGGCATGGACGGGATCGGTACCGCCTCGGTGGCGCCCTTCTTGACGAACACCGGCAACACCAGCTGGCGCGCGACAACGGTCGTCTCCCTAACCAACCCCCGCATCGCAGCAGTGCTGCGCAATCGGCGCGGCCGACTCGTCGGGTACATGAGGCCTCCTGCCCGTGAGTGGCGTTACGAGCTATGACTCGCATTGCCACTCACGGGTACTCACGTCAGCGCCTGCGGTTTTTGGCTTTGCGGGGTGGGGGCAGCGCACCTTCAGCGCGGAGCTGGGCGGCGTGTTCGGCCAAGGCGTCTACCAGGGCGCCGACCTGGGCTACCTCCGGTTGGACATCGACCCGGAGGCCGAACTCGATGGCTGTCTCCGCGGTGGCCGGGCCGATGCAGGCGACGATCGTCCGGGTGTGCGGTTTGCCGGCGATACCGACCAGGTTGCGCACAGTGGACGAAGACGTGAAGCACACCGCATCGAAGCCACCCGTTTTGATCATCTCTCGGGTCTCAGCGGGCGGTGGAGCGGCGCGCACCGTACGGTAGGCCGTCACGTCGTCAATCTCCCAGCCCCGCTCGCGCAACCCGGCGGCCAACGTCTCGGTCGCGATGTCCGCGCGCGGCAGCAGCACCCGGTCCACCGGGTCGAGAATGTCGTCGAAGGGTGGGAAGTCGGCCAGTAAGCCATCGGAGGACTGCTCGCCCGAGGGCAACAGCTCGGGGACGATCCCCATGGCTGCCACCCGCTCCGCGGTGGCTTCTCCGACGCAGGCGATCTTCACGCCGGCGAATGCGCGGGCATCGAGCCCGAACTCGGCGAACTTGTCCCAGACCGCCCGCACTGCGTTGGTGGAGGTGAACACCACCCACTGGTAACGACCGTCGACCAGCCCCTTGACCGCGCGCTCCATCTGAGCGGGCGACCGGGGCGGCTCCACCGAGATCGTCGGGACCTCCACGGGCACCGCGCCGTGCACGGCCAGCCGGTCGCTCATCGCGCCGGCCTGTTCCTTGGTCCGCGGCACCAGCACCTTCCAGCCATACAGTGCCCGCGACTCCCACCAGGACAGCTTCGTCCGCTGCCCGACCACCGAGCCGACGGTCACCACCAGCGGTCCGACGAGCTCGCCGATGTCACCATTCAGCGACGCCAGCGTGGTGTCCACCGTGTGCTGGGTAGGCAGGGTCCCCGCCGCGGTGACCGCCACCGGGGTGTTCGGCGCCAGCCCGTGTTCGATCAGCGCGGCGGCCGTCTCCGCCAGATGTGACGCAGTGGCGTGGAGCACCAGCGGGCCCGGTACCGCGGCCAGTGACGTCCAGTCAACGCCCGCTCGGACGTCGGCTTCAGTGTGCCCGGAGCCCAGCGGTACCCCGGCGAAGGCCGGGACCGCGGTACTCATCGGCACTCCAGGCACCACCTCGATCGGTGTGGACGTGCGGGCCACCGCCAGCGCCTCGGCGACTACCGCGTCGGCGGTGAGTGGGTCCCCGGACACCAGGCGCACCACGACTCGACCGCCGTTGGCCTCGGCTACCAGGTCCTTGGCGACCTCTCCGGGCTCCCCCACCGCGGGACGCACCTCGGCGCTAGGGCCAGCCAGCGCGAGCACGTCGGGTGGCACGTCGGGGTCGGTCACCAGCAACTCGGCACAGTTCAGCAGGTGCTGCGCTCGCACAGTGAGCATCCCGGCGGCACCGGGACCAGCACCGACAAAGGCAATCTGTCCAGCGGTCTTGCAGACACGGCTCATCTACCTACTCGTTTCCCATCAGGCCGCGACCTGGGCCGCGCAGCGCTGGGTCCATACCCAGCGCGCCAGCACCCAGGTCCAGCAACTCGGCCGCGACCAGGCGGCCGAGCTTCTCGGCATCGGTTGGCTCCCCATCGACATTCGCCCCATCGACATTCGCCCCATCGAAATGCGGCCCATCGGAATACGGCCCATCGAAATAAGGCACAGTGGCCGACGACCGGAGCACTCCATCGCCCACAGTGGCTGCAGCTCCGCGCAGGAACAGCCGCAACACAACCCGCCCCTCGTCATCGAGGTCCTCGACGACATCGGCAAGCGCGCCGACCGGGGCGATGCAGGCGGCCGCCACCGAGGCGAGCAACGCCCGCTCGGCAGTCACCGCGGCGCGCACCCCAGCGTCATCGAGCAGCGTGCCCAGCAGATGCTCGGTGTCCAGGTCATCGACCCGGCATTCGCAGGCCAACGCGCCCTGCCCAGGCGCAGGCAACATCTGCAACGGGTCGAGCAGCTCAGTGGCACGATCGCTGCGGCCGAGTCGGGCCAGCCCGGCAGCGGCGATCACCACACCATCGAACTCGCCGTCATCGACGCGACGGATCCGCGAGTCGATGTCACCCTGGATCGGCACAGTCTGCAATCCCAGGCCCAGTGCCCGTAGTTGCGCGCATCGCCGCGGCGATCCAGTGCCGAGCACTGCCCCGGCGGGCAGTTCACCCAGCACCATGCCGTCCCGGGCCACTAATACATCCCGCGGATCCGTGCGCTGCGGTACCGCGGCAATCACCACGCGAGGATCCGTCGCAATGGGCAGATCCTTGTAGGCGTGCACCGCGACATCAATCGCCCCCCCGGCCAGGGCCGCGCGCAACGCCGAGTAACCATCGTCGGCGGTGCGCACCGGTACGACTCGCACCGCAACGCCGGCGGCCCGCAACCGCTGCGCCACCGAGTCGGTCTGGGCAAGTGCCAACGCACCATCCCCGGCTCCCAGCAGCAACGGTGACCGTTGCGACACGGCCATCACCGGGTCCCGGGTGGGTCATCGGTCGACGCTGGACCAATCGGCGCGGCGATGGCGGCAGCTGCTTGCGGGTCCAGTTCGAACAGCTCGCGCAGCGCGTCGGCGTAGGCCTGCCCGCCACCGGCCTCGGCGAGCTGCTTGACCCGCACGGTCGGGGCGTGCAACAGCTTGTCCACCACCCGCCGGACACTGCGGGCCAGCTCGTCGCGCACCGCGGCATCGAGACCCGGCAGCCGCCCGTCGAGCCGCAGCAATTCCGCGTCCACCACCTCAGCCGCGCGCTTGCGTAGTGCAGCGACCGTCGGTGTGACCTCCGCGGTGCGCTGGGCGGCCAGGTACTGGCGCACCTCCTGCGCGACAAGGCAGTGCGCGGTGCTGACCACGTCGGATCCGGTACCGCGCTGTTCCAGCCGGCGAGCCACGGCGCTGAGATCCAGCAGGATCACGCCGAGGATATCACCCACCGCGGGCTCAACGTTGCGGGGCAGCCCCAGGTCACACACCACAAGGGGGACCCGACGGTGGCTCTGCGTGATCTGATCGACGCCGAGCACAGCGCCGGTCGCGCCAGTGCAGCAGATCACCACGTCCACCGCGGCCAACACGCCGGCCACAGCATCCAGGCTGACGGCCCGGGCAGGCGTGCCCTCGGCGTGGCACAGTGCGGCCAGCCGCTGCGCACTGGCGTGGGTACGGTTGGCCACCACGATC
>JAICHZ010000241.1 GCA_025924655.1 Pseudonocardiaceae bacterium
GCCCTGGGGTTTGACGTTCGGGTGCTGGACTATTTCGAGCACGCAATGTCAGCCGGGGACAACGCCGCGGCAGCGGCATACGTCGAGTGCACGGTCAACGATCAGGTGCTGTGGGGCGTCGGCGTCTCCGGATCGATCGTCACCGCCTCGCTCAACGCGGTCGTGTCGGCGGTGAACCGCACCCTGCGCTAGCAGCACCGCAACCGCCTGATCCGCGCTTGATAACCGTTTGTGTGACGTGCACGACACCGGATGTAGCGTACGACACACAAACGGTGATCACTCCCAGAAGCGGGTTTCAGCGGAAGTCGAACTCGCCGTTTTTCACGCCTGCGACGAAGTCGGCCCACTCCTGCCCATCGAACATGATTCCAACGGCGCGGTCCTTGGTGCCCCGCACGACGGCGCCGCCATCGGGCAAGGGCGCCACTTCGACGCATCCCCCTGAGCCGCACCGGGCGCTCGTCCGGAACAGCAGTGTGGGGTGCAACTCAACAGTCACTGGATCTTCCCCCTGTTAGTCTTCGCTACCCTGCACAATGGTGGCAAGGAGCCCGGCGGACTGCTCAGCACTCATGCACATGTCAACCAGCGCGCCAAACATCTGCTGGTAAACCTGGACATCGTGCTCCTTCTCTAGATATAGGTCACCTAGATGACCCTCGATGTACACGAGATCGTTATCGTCGGAATTGGGGAACGCTAGCACCGCGAAGGAGCCCGCCACCGAGGGGTGCGCCCCGCTGCCAAACGGGAGAACCTGGATGGTGATGTTCGGGCGTTGTGCGTCGGTGAGTAGCCGCTCGAGCTGCGCTCGCAGCACCTGCTGACCGCCCATCTGGCGGCGCAGCACCGCTTCGTCGATCACCATATGAATGGTTAGCGGGTCTTCGACTGCGTACAGGCGGTCTTGCCTCCGCATCCGCAGCTCGACGCGGCGCTCGGTGGCCTCCCGGTTCGCGGTTGACAGTGCGCTGAGGACGGCGCGGGCGTAGTCCTCGGTTTGCAGGAGCCCGTGTACAAGGGTCGACTCGAAGCAGCGCAGCAGGCTGGCGTCCTGTTCCAGCGCGACGTACCGGCTTGGGTTGTCAGGCAGAAGTGGATCCCCAGGATCCGGTGCCAGCACGTCGGAGAAGTCATCCCACCAACCCTGACGGTTGCCCTCCCGCACCCACCGCATAAACCGGTCCCGATGTGCTTGATCATTGATGCCGTAGCGGTCGAGCAGATCGCGAACGTCGCGACTCTTCGGGATACCCTGGCCAGTCTCCAGCCGGCTGACCTTGGAGACCGAGCACTCCAGCTCCTTGGCGACGTCTTCTATCGTGAGCTCAGCCTGCTCGCGCAGCGTACGAAGCTCAGCGCCGAGCCTGCGCCGCGGAACTACCGGCCCACGTGCTGGGGACATCGCCACGCCTCCGCCCGCTTCGTGTCCGACTTGAGCAGGATGTCCTACCGCCCAGCGGACTGGAAAAACGACACGCTACTCCTCTTCAGTGAATCCCACCAATAGATCTCCTCATGCAATTGCATGAAGTGTTTGCGTGTTGCACGCTCAGGCTATGGCGCGCAATAGCGTCAGGTGCTGTGACCCAGGCGACCCCCGGCGAACAGCGCCGACTCCGCACTACCGATGGGGAAAGGAGACCGCGACATGTCGGCATCTCATCGGAGCGCGACACGCCTCTCCCTGGCTCGGCCCGCGGGCCCGGGCCAGGGAGCGAAACGTCGTGGCGGGGCCCACCGCAGAGCTCGGTGACCCACCAACTTTTCAGTTGGGGTGCGCTGAGCGCGGTCCTGCTGGTCTGTTTCGGGCTGCTGCTTGGAGCGACCTGGACCACACAGGCGTTGCGGCCCAAGCTTCGCCGGCAGGCCGAGGAGCGGCGCAGGCTCAATGCTGAATGGTCAGCGGTTCGCACTGCGCGCCGGCAGCGGGGCCAGTGCCCGCGCTGCGCAAGCCCACTGTCCGAACAGGACTGGTATTTCGCATCCACCCTGGTAGAGGACCCACCGGACGAGGACTGACGCAGTGGGGGGATGTTTGGGGGCCGCAGGGGTGCTTGTGGATGCTGGGGAGGCAATCCACAAGCATCCCTGCGACGATTTTGCCAGTTTGTGCCGGGTAGCCGGATCAGACAGCGCGGCGGCCAGACAGTGCACGGCCGAGGGTGAGCTCGTCGGCGAACTCCAAGTCCCCGCCCATCGGCAGGCCGGAGGCGAGCCTGGTCACCGACAGGCCCGGAAAGTCCCGCAACATCCGCGCCAGATACGTGGCAGTGGCCTCGCCCTCGGTGTTCGGATCGGTCGCGATGATCACTTCAGTGACATCGTCAACACCGATCCGGGTGAGCAGTTCACGGATCCGAAGCTGGTCGGGGCCCACGCCGGACAATGGATCCAGCGCCCCGCCCAGCACGTGGTAACGGCCGGTGAACTCACGAGTGCGCTCCACCGCGACCACGTCCTTGGGCTCCTCGACCACACAGATGACCCGCACATCGCGGCGCGGATCAGCGCATATTCGGCAGGTCTGTTTCTCCGCGACCGTGCCGCAGACGGCACAAAACACCACACCGTCCTTGACCCGCTGCAACGCCTCCTGCAAGCGGGTCACGTCAGCCGGATCAGCGGCCAGCAGGTAGAACGCCATCCGCTGCGCACTCTTCGGCCCCACGCCCGGCAGCCGCCCCAGCTCATCGATCAGGTCCTGGACGACTCCCTCATACACGCTGCCATCATGGCAGGCAGCCACATCGTCACATCCCGGGCATCGCGCGGGCGGCTCACATCCCGGGCAGGCTGAGACCTCCGCCGGGCCCACCAAGAGCGCTGGCCACCGGACCCATCTTCTGGTGGGTCAGCTCCTGCAAAGCCTCGTGCGCGTCAGCAAAAGCGCCTACCACGAGATCCTGCAGGGTTTCCACATCCTCGGGATCGACCACCTTGGGGTCGATCGTCACGCTGAGAACCTCTCCGGAGCCGGCCAACGTGACTGTGACCAGGTCACCACCGGCCTGGCCGGTGACCTCCGCCTCAGCGAGTTCGGCCTGCGCGCTCATGAGCTCTTGTTGCATCTTTTGGGCCTGCTGCAGGATCATCTGCATGTCAGGCGCTCCGCCGGGTTGCACCGCGGCTCCTCTCGTCGAATCCGGGCCCGCTTGAGGGTCCGCTTGAGGATCACAGAGTAGCCATGTCCGGATCCCTAGAAACCGGTGCGGTCGGGCCGGGTTTGGCCGTAGCGTAAAGGGTGTGCAGCTCACTGGGGTGCGGCGCGGCTATCGCGATGCTGTCCAGCGGCTCCAAGCCAGTTACCGAGAGATCCCAGCGGGGTCGCCGGTGCGGCTGGCCAAACCGACGTCGAACCTGTTTCGATCCCGCGCCGCGGCCGGCCCCGGCCTGGACGTCTCGGGCCTGACCGGGGTGCTGGAGGTCGATCCGGCCAGCCGCACCGCCGACGTCGCAGGCATGTGCACGTACGAGCATCTGGTCGCCGCGACGTTGCCGCACGGGCTGACCCCGCTGGTCGTACCGCAGCTCAAGACGATCACCCTCGGCGGCGCGGTGAGTGGATTGGGCATCGAGGCGGCGTCGTTTCGCAACGGCCTGCCGCACGAGTCGGTCCTGGAGCTCGAGCTGCTCACTGGCGCCGGCGAGATCGTCACGGCGATGCCCGGTGACGAGCTGTTCGCCGGTTTTCCCAATTCTTACGGCACGCTGGGCTATGCCACCCGGCTGCGTATCGAGCTTGAACCGGTGCGCTCGCACGTCGTGCTGCGGCACGTGCGGTTCGACGATCTGGACGAACTGTGCTCCGCAGTAAGGCTGATCATGGCGTCCCGGCAATGGGCCGGCGAGGACGTCGACTACCTCGACGGCGTGATGTTCGCCCGCACCGAGTCTTACCTGACGCTGGGCCGGCGTGCCGATCACACCGGACCGACCAGCGACTACCACACCGGGACGCAGATCTACTACCGCTCGATCCAGCAGCGCCGCCACGACATCCTGAGCACCCACGACTACCTGTGGCGCTGGGACACCGACTGGTTCTGGTGCTCGGGCGCCTTCGGGGTTCAGCACCCGCTGATCCGGCCATTGTGGCCGGCCAGGCTGCGCCGCAGCGACGTTTACTGGAAGATCGTGGCGTTGGCGAACCGTTTCGACGTGGAGAACCGATGGGAGGTGTTGCGCGGCCGGCCGCGCCGGGAACGGGTGATCCAGGACGTCGAGATCCCGCTGGAGCGCACCGCGGAATTCCTGCGCTGGTTCATCCAGCACGTCGGCATTGAGCCGGTGTGGCTGTGCCCGTTGCGGCTGCGCGGTACTCAGACGTGGCCGCTGTATCCGTTGGAAGCCGGCCGGGAGTACGTCAATGTCGGCTTCTGGGCCAGCGTGCCGGGCACCGGCAGTGACACCAATCGGGCGATCGAAGGACAGGTTGACGCGGTGGGCGGGCATAAGTCGCTGTACTCGGACTCGTTCTACTCGCGCACGGAGTTCGATGCCCGCTACGGCGGCGAGCAGTACGCGGCGCTGAAACAGCGCTACGACCCAGACCAGCGGCTCCTGGACCTCTACGCGAAGGCGGTGCGACGTCAATGACGACCTTCCGGCGCCCCACTCCCGCGACGGACCCGACCAAGGGTGACCGGCTGTCGCTGGCGGGAATCGTCGACCTGCTCACCGATGGCCAGTTCCCGGTCCGGTTCACCGCTTACGACGGCAGTGCCACCGGACCACCCGACGCCGGGATCAGCGTGCACCTGGCCACCCCGCGTGGCGCCACCTACCTGTTCACCGCGCCGGGCGACCTCGGCATGGCGCGGGCCTACATCGCCGGTGATCTCCAGGCCGAGGGGGTGCACCCCGGTGACCCGTACGAGGCCATGCGGGTGATGGCCTACCAGTTGCGCTTCCGCCGCCCGACGATGGCCGAACTGGCGCTGATCACTCGCTCGCTGGGTTGGCAGCGGCTTCGGCCGGTGCCCCCGCCGCCGCAGGAGACGCGACCCCGGTGGCGCCGGACGATCGAAGGATTGGCGCATTCCCGGCACCGTGACTCCGAGGCGGTGCACCACCACTACGACGTCTCCAACCGCTTCTACGAGCTGGTCCTCGGACCGTCGATGACCTACACCTGTGCCGTCTTCGACCATCCGGAGGCGAGCCTGGAGCAAGCCCAGGAGCGCAAACATGAGCTGATCGCCGACAAGCTGGGGCTGCGGTCCGGGATGCGACTGCTCGACGTCGGCTGCGGCTGGGGTGGCATGGTGCGCTACGCCGCTCGCCACGGCGTCCGTGCGCTGGGCGTCACACTGTCCGCGGAACAGGCCCGCTGGGCGCAGCAGGCGATCTTACGCGAGGGCTTGAGTGGCCTCGCGGAAGTGCTTCACCTCGACTACCGCGACGCTCCAGGCTCCGACTACGACGCGGTGAGCTCGATCGGGCTCACCGAGCATGTCGGGGTACACACCTACCGGTCGTACTTCGGGTTGCTGCTTGCCAAGCTGCGCCCCGGCGGCCGGCTGCTCAACCACTGCATCACCCAGCCGGACAACCGCAGCGGCGTCCAGGTCGATGCGTTCACCGATCGCTACGTCTTCCCCGACGGTGAGCTGGCCGGCGCTGGCAAGATCATCACCGAGGCGCAGAACGCCGGCTTCGAGATCCGCCACGTCGAGAACCTGCGGGAGCACTACGCGTTGACGCTCAAGCAGTGGTGCGCAAACCTCGCCGCGCACTGGGACGAGGCCGTGGCCGAGGTCGGCGAGCCCACCGCGCGGGTATGGGGCCTGTACATGGGTTCTTCCCGATTGGCCTTCGAGCGAAACGGCATCCAGCTGCACCAGGTGCTGGCGGTACGCCCCGACGGCACCGGCAACGCCCACGTGCCCCTCCGCCCCTGGTGGCACTAGTGCGTGAGGGTACGTCGTGAACTCGACAGTACCGACGTTTTCGGGCGGGCGGATTCAAGGAGCGCTCGCAACATCCTGACTGAAGTGGGTGTTGTGATGGGTGAGCGGGTTCCTCGGGAGCAGGTTCGGGTGTTTTGGCGGGCGCGGTTGGAGGGTGTGTCGCAC
>JAICHZ010000242.1 GCA_025924655.1 Pseudonocardiaceae bacterium
GCGGGGCATCTCGCTGAAGTCCTTCGAGGTCGACGAGCCGGCCATCTCGGGCAAGGTTTACCGGACCACGGGACGCATCCTGCAGGGCATCAGCCAGGATAAAGCCAAGGAGATCGCGAAGGCGGTCCGAGACGAGAAGCTCAAGGGTGTGCAGGCCCAGATCCAAGGCGACCAGCTTCGAGTCTCGGGCAAGAAGAAGGACGACTTGCAAGCCGTCATCGCCCTGTTGAAAGGCCGCGACTTCGGCGTCGCCCTGCAGTTCACCAACTACCGCTAGGTCCTGATCATCAAGTGGTATACGGCGCTGCGGTCGCGGATTCAGCCGCTGGCAAGGGGATCGGCAAGGATTGTTTCTTGGCCGGATTGCCCTTGAGCTCCACGATGATCCAGTCGAACAGCACCGCCAGGAGGCACGCGGCTGCACCGAGCAACAGGCCGATACGTGGATGCTTTCCCATGATGCCTCCCGAGGTGATGATGCCGACCACTGTGGTCTAGTGGTCTACCCGGCCTGACCGCAATCAAACCGGTCCCGGACACTGGTACCAGTGAAGGGCATCGTGTTGGCCGGCGGCAGCGGCACCCGGCTGTATCCGATCACCCAGGCGGTCTGCAAGCAGCTGCTGCCGGTGTACGACAAGCCGATGGTGTACTACCCCCTTTCGGTGCTCATGCTGGCCGGGATCCGCCAGATCTTGATCATCTCCACCCCCACTGACCTGCCCCTGTTTCGTCGCCTGCTCGGTGATGGGGCCCCCCTGGGGCTGCGGCTGAGCTACGCCGAGCAGCCCGAACCCAACGGCTTGGCTGAGGCCTTCGTGATCGGCGCGGAGTTCATCGCCGACGACCCGGTCGCGCTCGTTCTGGGTGACAACATCTTCTACGGTCGGGGCTTCTCCGGCCGGCTTCGGCAGTGTGTGGCCGATTTGGACGGGTGTGTGCTGTTCGGGTATCCGGTGAAAGACCCGCAGCGCTACGGCGTCGGTGAGGTGGACGCCGCCGGCAAGTTGGTCTCCATCGAGGAGAAGCCGGCAGCTCCCCGCTCGAACAAGGCGATCACCGGCCTGTACTTCTACGACAACGACGTGGTGAAGGTTGCTCGCTCGCTTACCCCGTCCGCGCGGGGCGAGCTGGAGATCACCGACCTCAACGCGCACTACCTGCGCCAAGGGAGGGCCACGTTGATCGACTTGGGCCGCGGGTTCGCCTGGCTGGACACCGGAACCCACGAGTCGCTGCTGGAGGCCGGCCAGTTCGTCCAGGTACTCGAACACCGCCAAGGCGTGCGGATCGCCTGCTTGGAAGAAATCGCCCTGCGGATGGGCTACATCGACGCCGACGCGTGTTACGCCCTGGGCCGGGCATTGGCGCAGTCGGGCTACGGCCAGTACGTCATGGACATCGCCCGCACCATTCGCTGAACCGGCGGGTCAGGGCAGCTGGCGGCGGGCCATCTCTTCCAAGCGGCGCACCCGGTCGGCGATCGGCGGGTGGGTGGAGAACAGCCGCGCCGCGCCGTCGCCCGGCCGGAACGGGTTGGCGATCATCAAGTGGGACTGCGCGACCACCGCAGGCGCTGGGGCGAGTGGCGCGGCCGCAGTGCCGCGCTCCAGTTTGCGCAGCGCGCTGGCCAGCGCCAGCGGGTCGCCGGTGCGCTCCGCGCCGGAGGCGTCAGCCTGGTATTCCCGCGATCGGCTGACCGCCATCTGCACGATGCCGGCCGCGATCGGGCCGAGCAACGCGATGAGGATCATGGCGAGGGGATTGGAACGGTCGTTGTTGCCGCCGCCGAACAGGCCCGCGAAGATCGCCAGGTTCGATAGTGCCGTCACCATGCCGGCCAGTGCCCCGGCGACCGAGGAGATGAGGATGTCCCGGTTGTAGACATGTGACAGCTCGTGGCCGAGCACGCCGCGCAGTTCCCGCTCGTTGAGCAGCTCGAGGATCCCGACGGTGCAGCACACCGCAGCGTGCCGCGGGTTGCGGCCGGTGGCGAAGGCATTGGGTGCCTGGGTGGGGCTGAGGTACAGCCGCGGCATCGGCTGGCGCGCATCAGTGGCCAGCTCGCGGACGATTCGGTACATCATCGGCTGCTCGGGCTCGGAGACCGGCCGCGCGTGCATCGTGCGCAACGCCAACTTGTCGGAGTTGAAGTAGGCGTAGGCGTTCATCCCGACCACGAACACCAGCGCGATGAATACCCCGCCGCGCCCAAAGGACCACCCGATCAGCACCACCAGCGCGGACAGTCCGCCGAGTAGCAGCGCGGTCTTCAGCCCATTGACGTGGTTGTGCACAGTCCATCAGCCTCCTGCGGTGTGCGCTCCACTCAGTCCAACGCGCCGCCCGATGGTGGGGTTCCTCGCTCCGCACGTGGACACGAGAGACTGAACAGCATGGAGGTCTTAGTACAGCGCCGCGGCGGGGTGGCTGTGGTGACGGTGGTCGATCGGGAACGGCGAAACGCGTTGAGCCTTGAGCTTTCCGACCGGCTGGCGCAGGCGGTCACAGCGTGCGACCACGACGACTCAGTGCACGCCATCGTGATCACCGGCACGCCGCCCGCGTTCTGCGCCGGAGGTGATCTGAGTGCGCTGGCCGCTGCTGGTCAGTCGGGCTCTGAAGCTGACCTGCACCGCATCTACACCGGATTTCTGGCCGTCGCGAACGCCGCGGTGCCCACCATCGCCGCCGTCAACGGGCCTGCGGTGGGCGCCGGGCTCAACTTGGCGTTGGCCTGCGACCTGCGTCTGGTCGGGCCGGGCGCGTTATTCGACGCGCGCTTCCTGCAGCTGGGCATCCATCCCGGCGGTGGCATGACGTGGCTGGCGCAGCGCACCGTCAGCCCCCAGATCGCGGCGGCGATAGCCCTGTTCGGCGAGCCGCTCAACGCCCAGGAAGCGGTACGGATCGGCCTGGCCTTCCGGCTGGTGGAGGTCGACGGCGATCCCCGCTCCCCCGCCGCACACGAGGCGGTGGTATCCGCCGCGGTGAGCTTCGCGCGCCGGACTGCAGCGGCTCCCCGGGAGCTCGTGGTCGCCACCAAGGCCGCGCTGCGGGCCACCGCCACGATGCCCCAGCACGCCGACGCCGTCGCCTACGAGACCGCGCCACAACTGGCCTCGCTGGGCTCATTAACCCCGCCAGCCCCGAGAGAAGACGGGTAGATCCGTTACGAAGGTGCCGCTGAAGGCAACTATTGGCGGAAGTTGCCGTGGGTGGCACCTACGGACGCGACGACAGTCCTTTTCCAGCGGTCACGGACAGTGACGAGGCGGAACCTTGTCAGCCGGTGCGGGCGGCTAGGTAGTCGGTGACCGACGCCAGGGCGTCCCTGGCCGGGCAGTCGGGCAGCACGGCGAGTTCAGCGCGAGCGGAGTCGGTGTAGGAGCGCAGAGTGCGCATCGCCCGGTCCAGCCCGGGTGACTCACGCAGCAACCACAGCGCCTCCGCGATCAGGGTGTCGTCGGTCAGCGGCCCGGCCAGCAGCACCCGGAGTCGATCGACCCCGGGGCCGTCCTCAGCGAGCGCGTAGAGCATCGGCAGGGTGCGGACGCCCTCGCGCAGGTCGGTTCCCGGCGTCTTGCCGGACTCGGTGGATGGCGAGGCGATGTCGATGATGTCGTCGGAGATCTGGAATACGGTGCCGATCTTCTCGCCGAACCGGCGCAGCGCGTCGATGCGTTCCTGGGGGGCACCGGAGAACATCGCGCCATACCGGCCCGCGGTGGCGATCAGCGAGCCGGTCTTCTCCGCGATCACAGCCAGATAGTGCGCCACCGGGTCGGTGCCCTCGGCGGGACCCATGGTTTCCCGCATCTGGCCGGTGACCAGCTCGGCGAAGGTGCAGGCGATGATCCGCACCGCGTCCGGCCCGAGGTCGGCGACCATCCGGGAGGCGTGCGCGAACAGGAAGTCGCCGGTGAGGATCGCGACGGTGTTGTCCCAGCGGGCGTTGGCGCTGACCGCCCCGCGGCGCATGGTGGCCTCGTCCATCACATCGTCGTGGTAAAGCGTGGCCAGATGGACCAGCTCCACCACTGCGGCCGCGCGCACGACGTCCTGCGGTCGCCCGTTGTCCGGCCCGAACTGGCCGGCGAGCAGGGTGAACAGCGGCCGGAACCGCTTGCCGCCGGCGTCGACGAGGTGCAGCGAGGCCTCGGTGAGGAAGCGGAACTCGCTTTGCACTTCCCGGTGCAGCAGCTCCTCCACCTGAGTCAGACCCCGCTCCAGGACGGCACGCAGCGCGGGGTCAGCCAGCTCCACACCGGCGACCTGCTCAGATGTTGACCTGGTCACGGATCAGGAGCCGAACGCGCCGAGCGCGGCCCAGTTCAGGGCGAAGGTGGGCACGACGCCGAGTAGCAGCGTGACCACGACGCCCAGGGTGATCGCGGCGGTGGTGAAGGCCCCGGGCACGCTCACCGTCGGACCGTCGATAGCGGGTTCGCTGAAGTACATCAGGACAACCACCCGAATGTAGAAAAATGCGGCCACCGCACTGGCCACCAGGGCTATCACCACCAACGGGGCCATCCCGTCCGCCAGGGCGGCGCTGAACACCGCGAACTTGCCGGTGAACCCGCTGGTCAGTGGGATACCAGCGAGTGCGAACAGCAGGAAGGCGAAGACCGCGGCCGTCAACGGGGAACGCTTTGCCAACCCGGCCCACTGCGAGAGGTGGGTGGCCTCACCGTCGGCGTTGCGCACCAGAGTGACCACCCCGAAGGCCGCGAGCGTGGTGAAGCCGTAGGCGAGCAAGTAGAACATCGTGCCGGACAGCCCCTGTGCGGTCAACGCGATCGCGCCGACGAGCAGGAACCCAGCGTGCGCCACCGACGAGTAGGCAATCATGCGTTTGACGTCGGTCTGGGTTAGGCCGAGCACCGCGCCGATCACCATCGAGGCGATCGCGACGGCCCACAGCAGGCCGCGCCACTCCCAGCGGGTGCCCTCGAACGCCACCGTCAGCACCCGCAGGATCGCACCGAAGGCGGCTACCTTGGTACACGCCGCCATGAAAGCCGTCACCGGCGTTGCCGCGCCCTGGTAGACATCCGGGGTCCAGGTGTGAAACGGCCCGACCGAGCCCTTGAACAGCAACCCGATCACCAGCAGCGCCAGCCCACCGAACAGCAGCGTGTCCGGCCGGTTGCTGCCCGCCGACGCCTCCGCGATCCGCGCCAGGCTGACCGAACCCGCGTAGCCATACAGCAGCGCGACCCCATAGAGAAAAAACGCTGAGGAGAAGGCTCCCAGGAGGAAGTACTTGACGGCCGCCTCCTGGGCCAGCAGCCGGCGGCGCCGGGCCAACCCGCACATCAGGTACAGCGGCAGGCTGAGCACCTCTAGCGCGACGAACATGGTGAGCAGGTCGTTGGCCGCGAGAAACACCATCATGCCGCCGAGGGAGAACAAGAACAGCGGGAACACCTCGGTCTGCATCACCGTCTCGGCGGTGCGGAGTGCCCCCTGGGCTTGGGCACGGTCGGCAGCGGTGCCCGGACGAACCGCGGCGTCGGCGCTGAACGCGCCCCCCGGCTCCACCGATCGGTCCGCGATGAGCAGCACCGCCGCCAAGCCCAAAGCCAGCAGCGTGCCCCATAAGAACAGCGCCGGGCCGTCGACCTCGATCGTCCCGGCCAGCGTCACCACATTGCGCCCGTCAGCGGCGAACGTGTACAGGTGCACCCCCAGCGCCGCACCCGCCGCGCCCAACGTCAGCAGCGTCAACGCGACCTGCGTTGACCATCGTGCCGAACGGGCCACGAAGGCCTCCACCAGCACGGAAAGGCATGCCGCCCCGAGCACGATCAGGACCGGGGCGATCGCCCCGTAGTCGACCGTAGGCGCCTGCAAGTGCGGCACCTGCGCCACGACTCCCACTCCAGCTTCACCGCCGAGCACCTCAGCGACCTCCCTGCCCGACGACCGGGTCGGACAGACCGACCTCGGTGAGCGTGGCCCCGACCGACGGGTTGATGACATTCAACACCGGCTGCGGGAAGAACCCGAGCAGC
>JAICHZ010000243.1 GCA_025924655.1 Pseudonocardiaceae bacterium
GGAAGACGTTGCCTGGGTCGTACTGGGTTTTGATCAGGGCCAGTCGATCGTATTTCGTCGACCCATAGGTGGCTCGCACGCGGTCGTCGTCTTGTTCTGGGTCGAAGTTGACGTAGCCGCCAGCGCCCGCGGCGAGCGGGCACAGGGCGTCCCCGGTGTGGCTGACGAGCCCACCGGTGACGGCGAGGCCGTGCGCCTGGATGGTGGCGTCCAGGTCGGCCAGGCTCGCCCCGCCACCGACGACCGCCCGCCTGCGCTCGGGATCCACCACCACGTCCCGCATCCCGCTCAGGTCGATCATCAGGCCGCCCTCGCACACGGCCAACCCGCTGTACCCGTGCCCACCACCGCGGACCGCGATCTCCAAGTCCTCGCGCTGCGCAAATCCGACCGCCGTGACCACGTCCTGCTGCGTCTGGCACCGCGCGATGACCGCGGGATGACGGTCGATGTCGCCGTTCCAGATCAAACGAGCGCTCTCATAGTCGGCGTCACCCGGTATGAACACAAGGCCGACATCACTCTACGGAGTGCTTCGACACCCTCGCCTACCGTCGCTGTCACAAGAACCACTCTCCTCCCCGCCGACGGAATCGAACATTTCGGCTTCAGGTCGCGTTCCGTGCACCTGAATACGTTAGTGAGGCAAGCGGCGTGGCGGCGTCCGCTGAATTACTCAATCCGCATACTCAACTGCGACTGGTGATCCAGACCGCAGGCTGGCTCCGGTCCGTCGATCACAGCTGATCGGGGATGAAAGTCACCGGGTGGGCTCTCATCCAGCCGACCACGTTCGGTCCTGCTTCGGCCACCTCTGGGTACGCTGCACGACTGCCTCCTAGCCAGCGCGTGGTGGGGGGCGTTCCTGGCGCGGCAAAGAGGACGGAACGGCGTCCAGGGTGTCACACTGAGACCTATGGGCACCGCTCGGAACCTGACCGCCGCCGTACATCAGGAAGAGGACTGGTACGTGGCACAGTGTCTTGAGGTCGACGTCGCTAGCCAGGGCCGTACGATCGACGAAGCCTTGAGCAACCTCGCCGAGGCTGTCGCTCTCTACCTCGAAGAGGTCGATGACCCACAGCGGCACGTCACCGCCACTCCTCTCGTCACCTCGTTCCAGGTGCCCGGAGCAGCGTGAGTCCTGCGCTCTCTGACCTACCGATCGCAAGATCACCCGTGTTATCGAGTCGCTTGGCTTTGTCTACGTGCGCACGAAAGGCAGCCACGCCGTCTACCGGCATGCGGATGGCAGGGCCGTGGTTATCCCTCAACATGGGACCGTCAAGCGAGGCACTCTGGCCTCCATCCTGCGGCAAGCTGGAATAACGCCTGCTGAGTTCCTCGAACTGCTTCAGTGACGATCCAGTCGTGATCAGTTCGCTGAGCCGGCAGGTCGGAAGCTGTGTATCGGCCGCTCGCACTTCCAGCCCAGGACGCTCCGAGCCCGGCGATCGGCTGCCGGACGGGTGTCCATCGTCTTCGTCTCTCCATGCACCTGAACGGTTCGCCTTGCACGGTAGTGAGGTGGGCGGTGTCGCCGCGTCCGCTGAATTGCTCAACCCACCTACTCAGCGGCGTGCTGCGGCCGATGTCTATGCGGTAGGCCGCCAGCACGGGTGGTCCAGACTCACCCATTTCATGTTGTTTCGTGGGGGCACCGGGAATGGTGTCGGGACGGGATCACGAGGGAATGAGGGGCATGCTCATCTTGTGCATCGGGGCGTCGGCTGTCATCAGCCCTGGAACCCGCTCGGGAACGAGGGCCACGGCAAGGCCTAGCACCAGCAGCGCGAGGCTCACGAACGTGGCGGCGGCTCGGCGCCAGGGCAGTAGCTTCTCAGCGGCGATGAAGACGGCGATCAGTGCCGTCCACGCGATGCTCATGACGCCAAGGGCGAATAGCGCGGTCATCAGTGCCCAGCAGCAACCGATGCACCAGATGCCGTGGCGGGCGCCCATCCGAACCGCGCCCAGCGCACCTGGACGCCAGTGCTCGAGCAGGAAGCCGAACGGACCACGGCAATGCCGCAAGCACACGTCCTTCAGTGGCGTGAGCTGGTAGGCCGCTGCCGCGATGATCACTCCGCCCGCTAGCAGCGGTCCGCCCCGGCTCCAGCTCAGGGCATCGATCTCAAGGGCGCGTCCAGCCTTGACGATAGCGAAGCCGATGAGCCCAACGACGGTCCACGCTGCCAGATAGCCGACCAGGAGCAAGGCCGGTCCCATCCGCACAGCGTTGTTCCCGCGTTCGCACCGCGCGGCCTGCAGCCGCTGGTACACGAGCACCGTGGGCCACACCGACGGGAGCATCATCGCTGCCATCATCAGCGTCCACATACCGGTGAACAAGCCGAGCGGACCCGGATCAGCACCCGGACCCCCGTCCTCGCCTCCCATCTGCTGCACCACCACAGCCCAGCAGACGACGGCGAGGGCCAGCAGCGGACCGATCGTCAGCAGCGGGCCGGGCCTGACTGGGACGCCGACCCTTGTCATTCAGCCCGTCCAGGCGAACGGGGCGGAAAAGCCCGAAGTGCCTGCTTGGGACCATTCCAGTCCGAGAACTCCGACCCGCGAGCGGCCCTTCGCCACGGTCAGCTCACTGTTGGCCGGGTGAAAGACATCTACGAGCCGGGCGGGGCGGCCGGTGTCCACACCGAACGGCACGACGTCATCGACCTCGACCTCGAGTGCGTCACCGGCGCTCAGCTTGTGGTTCCCGTTGCTCTGGGTGACCTCGATGCGCATCCGTTCCACGCCGAGCATCTCGCCCACCAGCGGGGCGAGTGCCTCCATCGGGCCCCCCAGCTCGCCGCCGAACACCGCGCCCAGTTTCTGGAGTTGCTCGTCGGAGGCCCTCTCGTCCACCACGAGCGCGAGCTTCCAGTTGCCGTCGGTCATCACTTGAGGGGCGTCTACCACCACCACAACCGTCCGGTCGCTCACATCCACGTCGTCGACCTCACCGGTGTCAACGTGGAAGATGAGCACGGCGTTGCAGCGCTCCGTGTCGGCGCCGGCGTCAAACGTGACTGTGCACGGACAGGGCATATCGCAGGAACAATTTTCGAAGTAGCGACCGCGGATGGACCAGGCCATGGGTCGGCCCCCTCTCAACCGGGAGAACCAGAAGTCTCGTCCTGCTCATGAAACACGGTCAAGCCACCGGCCGGCCCAACTGCCCGGCCAGCCGAGGAACCGAGCCGGACGCTTCCCTCTTCGAGAACGGCGTGACCGCAGCTGTGCCCGTCGATCACTAGCGCGCGTTCGCTGCGGGCGATGGCCTTGAGCGCAGTTACCCGGACATCACTGCACGGAATTGAGCCGCCGCGGGAAGGGCCCAAGGCAGCTGTTGACCGGTCGCCGGTGGCAGTCCGCACAGCGAAAACGAGCCCGCATACTCAACTGCGGCTGGTGATCCAGATCGCGATCTGGCTCCGGTTCGCAAGGTCGAGCTTGGTGAGGATGTGCTGCACGTGGTTTTGCGCGGTGCGCTCGGAGAGGTAGAGCCGGGCGGCGATCTCCCGGTTGGTCCGCCCCTGCGCCACCAGCGCGGCGACCTCGCGTTCCCGCGGCGTCAACGGCTCGGTCGGCGCCTGGCCGAGCCGGTCGGCCAGCTCCTGGCCGCGCGCCGCGAACGGCGCCATGCCGAGGGTCCTGGCTCGACCGGGCCGCGATGCCCAGGTAAAGCTCAACTGGTCCGAGGTAGCCCGCGGCGCCCGCCCCGCCCGCGACATGGTGGCCGCGGTAACGGGCCAGCAACCCGCGTAGCGCCGCGACATCCTCGGCGGCGTCCATGGCCACGGCGACCACGATGCCGAGCGCGTAGCTGACGGTCGCCCCGTGGGTGGTCGGCTGCCACTGGGCGACCGGTCCCAGTGCTCGGTAGAGCCTGGCTGCCTCGGCACGCCGCCCGGCTGAGATCAGCACAACAGCCGGCGAGAGCGAGTAGATGACGCCGAAGGCCGGGCAGAAGTCTCGGGCGCCGACAGGTCCGTCGAGGGCGTAGGCCCTCGACGCGCCGCTCGCCTCGGAACCGATGTGGCGGCTCGTCATCGTCAACACGGCGTCCCGGACCCACGCCGAGAGCGGGATCAGCTCGGTGAAGCCCTCGTTGGCCAGCCGGATGGCGTCGGCGAAGCGTGCCTGCGCCTGGGCGTGCGTTGCCCGGCAGCGCAGCAGGTGCCAGCGCGCGACCGGCCCACCCACCTCGCCGGCGCACCAGGCCAGGTCATCGAGCTCCCGGCCGACGCCGGTGAGGTCGCCGCGCTGCAACATCACGTCGATCCGCCAGAGATGCGCCCACATCTGGGTTTCGGGGTCCGAGACTTCCCGGCCGATCTCCAGCAGCCGCGCGGCCAGCTCGAACCGTTCGTCGGTCCCGTCCGGACCGCAGCGCACCAGCTGGCGGGCTCGTAAGCTCGCCACGAGCGCTGCCCGATCGCCGCACTGGTTCGCCACCGCCAATGCCTGCTCACTGGCCCGCAAGGCGGCATCGACGTCATCAAGGTAGATGCACGCCCGCGACAGGCCGGCCGTCACCCTGGCACGCAGCGAAGCGTCCTGCGGACCCAGCTCTCGCAGGACCTCCTCGCACAGCCGCCTGACCAGCCGATCGGCCTCGCCGCCGTCACCACCGTCCAAAATAAGCGCCGCCTCGGCGATGAGGTCGGGCCGCGCCATGGAACGCGCGAGGTCGGCCGCACTCCGGCAGGTGTGCAGCCGGCCCGGATGATCCCCGGACAGGCTCTGCGCGGCGCCGAGCGCGAGCAGCAGCTGGCAACGGTTGAGATCGTCGAGCTCGCGGCCACCAACGTCGAGCGCGAGCCGGTAGAGCCGGACACCCTCCTCGTACGCGAGCCGGCTCACCGCCTCACCCGCGGCCCGCCGGATCCAACCGGTAGCGCGGACCCGGTCGCCGAGCACGGCCGCCGACGCCCAGTGCCGGGCCAAATCCGACAGACACGGCTCGAGACGGCCGGCGTAGAGCTCCTCCACCGCCTCGGCCGCCGACCGGTGCAACTGCACCCGCTCGGCTGTACCCAAGCCGGCCTCAATCGCGTCCCGAACCAGCACATGCACGAACCGGTGCTCCCCGGGCGTCGCAGTGGGCTCGACCAGCCCGGCGGCCACTGCCTCATCAAGCTGGCCCAGGCAGCCAAGCACCGGCTCGCCCACCATCCGGGCGACAACCTCCACGGAAAACTCCCGCCCGACGATCGACCCCGCGCCGAGCAGCCACACAGACTTCGGCGGAAGCCGTTCCAACCGCTCGCTGATCGTCTGCCGCACGCTCCGCGGAACCGGGACGGCCGAGGCGGCCGCGCCCGCGCCGGCCAACACCCAGCCCATCTCCCCAACGAAGAACGGGTTGCCACCCGTGACCACGCGCACCCGCTCGACCTGCGCCGATGCGACGTCGCGCCCGACCAGCACGGCGAGCTGCTTACCGACGGCCGCAGCGGCCAAACCGCGCAGATCGAGTTGCCGGGTGACCGGCTCCCGAAGAAGTCCCGAGACGAGGACATCATGCACATGCGCAGTGTCCCGGTGGTTCACCATCACCAACAGCCGCTCGCCAGCCAGCGTGCGCACCACATGGTGCAGCAGCAACAACGAGCCGTAATCCGCCCGGTGCGCATCGTCAAACACGACGACCCACGGTGCGCTCGCGGTGATCTGACACAGCAGCCGGGCCACCGCGTCGAACAACCGAAACCGGTCCTCACCCGAGCCGCTGCCACCCCGATCACCGCCCGGAGCACCGAACACCTCAGGTGCCAGCCGCCCGAGATCGGAAACCACCCCGAGCTCGTCGGCGATCTTGACGACGTCGACACTGGCGGACACCGCACACAGCACCTGCCGCCACGGCCAGTACGGAGGCGCACCGCTCGACTCCGCCGCCGGCCCCCACGCCACCGGCACACCCCGCGACGCCGCCAGCCCAGTCAGCTCCTCCGCCATCCGAGTCTTACCGATCCCCGGCTCA